>JBDTJD010000179.1:0-8434 GCA_039935975.1 Caldimonas sp. | reverse complement strand
CAGCGTGATCAGCCAGAACCCGGCGGCAGGCGCGAGCGTCGCGCTGGGGTCGGCGGTCAACCTCGTCATCTCGACCGGTCCGGCGAAGGTCACCGTACCGAATGTCGTCAACCAGACGCAGGCTGCTGCGACGACGGCAATCACCGGTGCGGGCCTGACAGTGGGCGCGATCACGCTGAGCAACAGCCCCACCGTGCCGGCGGGCAGCGTGATCAGCCAGAACCCGGCGGCAGGCGCGAGCGTTGCACCTGGCAGCCCCGTGAGTCTGACGGTATCGGTCGGCCCGTCATCCAACGGGCCGGTGCCTGCATCCGTCCAGTTGCGGATCGACAATCTTGTCGTCGCTGCAGGCGGCTCGACGACGATCACGACTGTGGTTCTGGACGCTGGCAACCAGCCCATCCTTCCGACACCTCCGGTCACCTATGCGCTCGTCACTCAGGCCGGCAACGCCGGGGCCGTCCCGACGACCGGCAGTCCCGCGGGCGTGCTCAGCCTGCTCACCAGCGCAGACACCCGAGGTGCCTACACCCTGCGCGTGACCGTCAACACGACGGCGATCACAGCCAGCGTCAGTTTCGCAGTGATCGAGGCGACGCCACCGCCCGGCAGCACCTTGAGCAACGGCGAGCGACTGGTCGCCTTCGGAGCGGCAGAGAGCCGGGCCGCGACGAAGCTTTCCGCGATATCCGCCGCCTTCAGCGGTAACCAGCCTTCGCTCATTCCGGCGCTCAACGCCGCGTTGCAGGCGGCGGCGGCCGGTGTCCCGGTGACGGGTCGCAACGGGATGGAGCGGACAACGCCCGTGGCGCCTGACGAAGGGTTCCTGCCCACCCCGTCCTTCCTGTCCAGCCATGGCTTCCCGCAGACCGCCGGCGACATCACCTTCGGCAACCTGATCAATCAGATCGACGCGAAGGTGGCGCAGATCACGGCCTTCTATGCGACCCTGAACCCGGGCTCGCCGACCAACGACGACGCCACGCTGAACCAGCTGAACGCCGATCTCAACAGCCTGCTGACACAACTGCTGGCGGTCAACGTGACGCCCTACGGCGTGGTCAACAACGCCCCGCGGTTGAACATCCTGGTCGCATTGACCCTGCCGGGTCACCTGCAGGCGGTGAGTGCCCGCATCAACACGGTGCTGGTGGCCAACCAGCTGGCCAGCACGCAGACGACCCCGACGGAGTTCTATGCCGGTCTCGCGAAATCGGTTCCGGATCGAAACGCGCTCGATCCGCATGCCCTCTATCGTCAGCCGCAACCTGCGTTCTTCGGGCTGATCGGCCTGCTCGCGGGATCGAGCCTGCAGATGAACCTGGTCAACCAGGTCTACGGCAAGATCATGCAGGAAGTGACACGGATGATGGTCCTGCTGGCCGTCAACAGCCTGCTGCAGCCCTATACGAACGGCGCGTCCATGGAGGGGATCATCAGCGGCGCCTCGCTGTCATTCCACGCACCGAACCTGCCCGGCAGCGTCATCGAAGGGACAGGCACCAATCTCGAGCCCAAGCGCAACGACGTGTACTTCGTCGGTCCGCAGGCGGTCTCTGCGGTGCAGGGCGTGCTGGGCTCGTTCGACCCGCGCAGCGTCAAGAGCTTCAAGGACCTCTACAAGTTCTTCGACGGCATCGTGAGTGCGCTCCAGGGTGCCGCCGAGGCCTACGAGAACGCGCACAAGCTGCCGTCCCAGGTCTTCACCGGCGGCTGCATCCTCGATTTCGGCGACAACCCGAGTTGCACCCAGCTCTCTTACGACGTGGGCTTCCCCGACGTGAACGACACCCGCTTCCCGTCGCCTGTCATCGTGCTTTACCACAACGTGGACACGGGGGTCTGGGCACAAGGCATCTTCAACTTCGTGCCTTGACGCGGCCACGATCCCCGGGCCCGATGGCCCCGGGGATCGTCATCGGCTGGACGCCCGCCCCAGCAATGCCGTGACCGCCGCGGCGGGGACCGCGAACGCAAGACCCTGGCCAGCGGGCAAGAGGGCGCTGGCCACGGCGACAACCTCGCCGCGGACGTTCACGACCGGTCCGCCGGAGTTGCCCGGGTTGACCGCCGCATTGATCTGGAGGCGCTCCATCAGCTGAGATCCTGCGGCGATGGTTCCCGGGGTCGCGCTGACGATCCCCACGGTGGCCGTGGTCTGCGTCCCGAACGGGCGGCCGAGCACGACGATCCACGCGCCCGTGGGGGGTGCCGAAGCAGGAGCGACAAGGGGCAGCCCCGGCATCGGCGCGTCGGAGGGCAATTCCAGAATGGCGAGATCGCTGTTCGCGTCGCGGCTCAGCACGCGGACAGGCCAGCGCCGGTGCTCCCAGAACACGGCGGGGCTGGGCGAAGTCGGCTGCAGCACATGGGCGGCGGTGACGACGAGGCGCGTGCCGATGAGCCGAAAGCCCGTGCCGACGACACCGCGCTCATCGCCGACGCCCACCACGGCCGGCGACGCGCGCCGAATCAGGTCGACGAAGTCGGGGCCCTGGGAGATCGCGCCTTGCACGCAACCGGTCAGAGTCAGGGCACCGGTCAGCGACAGGGCCGCAAACGCCGCCCTGATCGAGATGCACGGCTTCGCGCGAACCCGTCCCGGAAGACCTGTGCGATCCGGACGCGAGCCGGGCATGCGTCTTCGCATGCCGCAGGAGTTCGCGGCAGGGGCGGCCAACGACATGAGTCCGGCCGCTTTCAATCCTCGAGCTCGGCCTTCGCGCACTCGACATCGAGCCGCTCGGTCGCGTCCATCGGCTCGCAGGCGGCGGCGTTTTCGTAGAGCTTCGTCGCCTCGGCCATTCGCTTTTCGCCCTCGAGCATGACCAGACCGTTGGCGTATTCGATCATCGCGATGGCCGATGTCGGGTTCAACTTGATCGCCGTCTTGAAGTGGACCAGACCGGCGTCCTTGCTCGCGCCCTGGGTCCGGCCGAGGAGGGAGCCGACCTTGTCGATCACCTCGGCATGGAAGGCGCCGAGGGCGATGTGCGCGTCGGCGTGCTTGGGCGAGAGCCTGATCGTTGTCTCGAGCGCGTTCTTCACCTTCGCGCCGAGGCCTTGTGCGAGCGCCTTCGCGATCGAGATGCCCTGGCTGTAGCGGCCGAGCGCGTAGGCCATGCAGTACCAGGCGTTGGCCTCCTTCGGCTCTTCGCGGGCCTGCTTCTCGGCACGCTCTGCGACTTCGAGCAGGAGCGCGAGCCGGGCCTTCTCGCTCGGCTCGAGGTAGGTCGCATAGATCGCCTGCGACTTGTTCGCGACCGTCATCGCGCCGCTCGCCCCGCCGGCGTGCGCCTTGAGGCCTGCCTCGGTGGCCTTCTGGAGGTCGCCGGCATGGAAGTGCTGCCAGGCGGCGACGACCTTGCCGTCGTCCGGCCAGGCCTCGGCGTCGCCGGCGTGCAGCCGCACCCACTTCTTCTTCAATGTGGCGGCGTCGAAGCGATAGGCCTCGGCATCGTGGGGGAAGGCGTTCCATTTGGCCAAGATCAGTCTCCGGTGAGTGTCGGCTGGTACGGCGTGGCGAGCGAATGCAGATGTTCGCGCTGCGGCGGGTCGAGGTAGGGCAGGAGCAGGCAGAGCACGTGGTAGGCGCCGCGCAGGAGCGCCGGGCCGGCGCTCTCTGGCTCAAGCGCATGGCGAGGGTCGCGCACGTACTCGAAGCTCAGCCAGTAGGTCGCGACGACGACCATCGCCGTGGCCACCGGCTGGGCGTCGCGCGCCTCGATCGTCAGGCCGCTGCCGGCGGCGAGGCCGTCGAGAACGGCCTGCACGGCCCTGGCCTTGCGTTCGAGGACGAACTTGAAGTGGAGCTCGAGCTTCCTGTTGTTCGAGAGCAGGTCGTTGAGGTCGCGGTAGAGGAACCGGTAGGACCAGATCAGCTCGAAGAGGGTGTGGAAGAAGAACCACGCGTCCTCGACGTCGGTGACGTCGTCGGCCGCCTGGAGCAGCTCGGTGAGCGCGAGGTCATAGCGGTCGTAGAGCTTCGTGATCAGCTCTTCCTTGGCCGGGTAGTGGTAATAGAGGTTGCCCGGGCTGATGCCGAGTTCGGCCGAGATCAGCGTCGTCGAGACATTCGGCTCGCCGAAGCGGTTGAAGAGCTCGAGCGAGGTGTCGAGGATGCGCTCGGCCGTGCGGCGCGGCCTCTTGGTCTGGGTGGCCATGGCGGTGTCTGCTGCGAATCAATCTAGCACCCGCTCCGCCCCGCTTCCATCGGTTGGCTCCCTACAATCGCGGCCTCCATGCCGGCCGTGTCCTTCGTCAACGTCACCAAGACGTACGCCTCGCCGCGCGGCGACGTCCGCGCCCTCGACGACGTGAGCTTCGACATCGAGGAAGGCGAGTTCTTTGGCCTGCTGGGGCCCAACGGCGCGGGCAAGACGACGCTGATCAGCATCCTCGCTGGCCTCGCGCGCGCGACCGCCGGGCAGGTCTCGGTTCTCGGCCACGACGTCGCCGCCGACTATGCCGCGGCGCGCCGCGTCCTCGGCGTCGTGCCGCAGGAGCTGGTGTTCGATCCGTTTTTCTCCGTGCGCGAGGCGCTGCGCATCCAGGGCGGCTACTTCGGCGTCCACGACAACGACGCCTGGATCGACGAGTTGCTCGCCAACCTGGGCCTGGCCGACAAAGGTGACGCCAACATGCGCCAGCTCTCCGGCGGAATGAAGCGGCGCGTCCTGGTCGCGCAGGCGCTCGTGCACCGGCCGCCGGTGATCGTGCTGGACGAGCCGACCGCCGGCGTCGACGTCGAGCTGCGTCAGACGCTCTGGCAGTTTGTTGCCCGGCTCAACAAGGAAGGTCACACGGTCCTGCTGACGACGCACTATCTCGAGGAAGCCGAGGCCCTCTGCGGCCGGATCGCAATGCTCAAGCAGGGCCGCGTCGTCGCCCTCGACCGCACCTCGGCCCTTCTTGCCGGCACGGCGAGCACGATGCTGCGCTTCAAGCTCGACAAGCCCTTGCCGGCAGCGCTGCTGGAGAACTCGCGCGTGACCGGCCGCATCGTCCAGATCACGGCGCACGACGCGCGCGAGGTCGAGTCGATCCTGGCCGTGCTGCACGCGGCCGGCTGCGAGCCGGAAGACCTCGAGATCGGCCGCGCCGACCTCGAGGACGTGTTCATCGAGATCATGCGCGGCGAGACGCCGCCGCGGGTGGCGGCATGACGGCCGTCGTCGCTTCGGCGCCGAAGGTGCGCGTCGAGACCGGCATCCTCGCCGGCACCCGCACGCTGCTCTACAAGGAGGTGCTGCGCTTCTGGAAGGTGAGCTTCCAGACCGTCGCTGCGCCGGTGCTGACGGCGGTGCTCTACCTGTTGATCTTCGGCCACGTCCTCGAAGGCCGCGTCCAGGTGTTCGGCTCGGTCGGCTACACCAGCTTCCTGATCCCCGGGCTCGTGATGATGAGCGTGCTGCAGAATGCCTTCGCCAACTCGAGCTCGTCGCTGATCCAGAGCAAGATCACCGGCAACCTCGTCTTCCTCCTCGTCTCGCCGCTCTCGCACTGGGCCTGGTTCCTGGCCTACGTCGGCGCTTCGGTGGTGCGCGGCGTCGCGGTCGGCACCGGCGTGCTGATCGTGACGATCTGGTTCGCGCCGCTGCATGTCGCCAATCCGCTCTGGATCATCTTCTTCACGCTCGCCGGTGCGGCGCTGATGGGCGCGCTCGGTCTGGTGGCGGGCCTCTGGGCGGAAAAGTTCGACCAGATCGCCGCGTTCCAGAACTTCATCATCATGCCGATGACGTTTCTCTCGGGCGTCTTCTATTCGATCGCTTCGCTGCCGCCGATCTGGCGCACCGTGAGCCACCTCAATCCCTTCTTCTACATGATCGACGGCTTTCGCCACGGCTTCTTCGGCACCAGCGACGTCTCGCCCTGGACCAGCCTCGTCATCGTCGGCGCCAGCCTGGCCGCGATCTGCGCACTCTGCCTGCATCTGCTGAAGATCGGCTACAAGATCCGGTACTAGGAGTCCGTGCCATGACCTCGTCTTCGCGCTTGCGCGGCGTCATCGCCGCCGTCGCCACGCCGCTCGGCGCCGGCTTCGTGCCCGACGTCGGCCGGCTCGCGAGGCACTGCCGGGCACTCCTCGACGACGGCTGCGACGGCATCAACCTGCTCGGCACGACCGGCGAGGCGACCGCCTTCAGCGTGGAGCAGCGGCTGGCGGTGATGAAGGGCATCGTCGACGCCGGCCTGCCGATGGCGCGCTTCATGGTCGGCACCGGCGTCTGTGCGCTCGACGATTCGGTGCGCCTCACCCGCGCCGCCTGCGAGCTCGGCTTCGCCGGCGCGCTCGTCCTGCCGCCCTTCTACTATCCGGACATCAGCGCCGCCGGCCTCGTCGGCTACGTCGACGAGCTCGTCGCCCGCGTCGACGACGCCCGGCTCGCGCTCTACCTGTACCACATCCCCCAGAACACGGGCGTGCCGTGGCCCGTGGAGGTCGTGGCCGAGCTGAAGGCAAAGCACCCGCGCGAGCTGGTCGGCCTGAAGGACAGCGCCGGCGACCTCGCGTATGCACGCGGCGTGGCTCGCGCCGTCGCCGATTTCGACGTCTTCCCAAGCTCGGAGGCGGCGCTTGGACACGCGACGGCCGACGGCTTCGCCGGCTGCATCTCGGCGACCACCAACCTCACCGCGCGCCACGCCCAGGTCGCGTGGTCGAAGCAGGGCAGCGACGCCGGGCATGCCGCAGTGAAGAAGGCGGGCGACCTGCGCGCGATCGTTGCCGGCCATCCGCTGGTCGCCGCCGTGAAGGCCGCGCTGGCGCGCGTCTACGACGACGAGACCTGGGCCCGCGTCGCCCTGCCGCTCGTGCCGCTCGCGGCCGACGCCCGGGCCAGGCTCGAAGCCGCCCTCGCGGCACGCGAAGCACGGCCTTGACCGCGACGCCGGCAGCGCGCTGACACCAGCGCGATAATCGGGCGATGGCCGAGCCCACGCCCCAGGAGATCCAGCGCTTCATCGCCGACAACCTCGCCTGCGAGCACGTCGAGGTCGAGGGCGACGGCCGGCATTTCTTCGCGACCATCGTCTCCGCCGAGTTCGAGGGCACGAACCGGATCGCCCGACACCAGCGCGTCTACCGCGCCCTCGGCGACCGGATGCGCGAGCAGATCCACGCGCTGTCGATGAAGACGCTCACGCCCGCCGAGTACCAGAACCCACCGGCCTGACACGGCGACCGCGTCGCCACCCGAGATCCCATGGACAAACTCCGCATCCGCGGCGGCCGCCGGCTCGAAGGCGAGATCGCCATTTCCGGCGCCAAGAACGCGGCTCTTCCCGAGCTCTGCGCAGCGCTCCTCACCGCCGGCCGCGTGCAGCTGTCCAACCTGCCGCGCCTGCAGGACGTGGCGACGATGCTCAAGCTGCTTCGCACGATGGGCGTCGTCGCGACCGAAGGGGAGGCCGGCGACGCGACGCTCTCGCTCGTCGCCTCCGACGTGTCGTCGCGCGAGGCGTCGTACGAACTGGTCAAGACGATGCGCGCATCGATCCTCGTCCTCGGGCCGCTGCTTGCGCGCTTCGGCGAGGCGCGCGTGTCGCTGCCCGGCGGCTGCGCGATCGGCACCCGGCCGGTCGACCAGCACATCAAGGGACTGCAGGCGATGGGCGCGGAGATCATCGTCGAGCACGGCGACATCGTCGCCCGTGCCGGCCGGCTCCAGGGCGCGCGCATCACGACCGACATGGTCACCGTCACCGGCACCGAGAACCTTCTCATGGCCGCGACCCTCGCCGAAGGCGAGACGATCCTCGAGAACGCGGCGCAGGAGCCCGAGATCGGCGACCTCGCCGAGATGCTGATCGCGATGGGCGCGCGCATCGAGGGCCACGGCACGAGCCGGATCCGGATCGTCGGCGTCGATCGCCTCGAGGGCGTCTCTCACCGGATCGTCGCCGACCGGATCGAGGCAGGCACGTTTCTGTGCGCCGTCGCGGCGGCCGGCGGCGATGTGGTCCTGCGCGGCGCGCGCGCCGGTCACCTCGAAGCAGTGATCGAGAAGCTGCGAGAGGCTGGCGCGACGGTCGAGTCGGCGAGCGGATGGGTTCGCATCGTTGCCAGCGGCCGGCCGCACGCGGCGAGCGTGCGCACCAGCGAGTACCCGGCGTTTCCCACCGACATGCAGGCCCAGCTGATGGCGCTCGACTGCATCGCGGACGGCACCGCGACGATCACCGAGACGATCTTCGAGAACCGCTTCATGCACGTCAACGAGCTCGTCCGGCTCGGCGCCCGGATCGAGGTCGATGGCCGCGTCGCGGTCGTGCAGGGGGTGGAAGGCCTGTCGGGCGCAACCGTCATGGCCACCGACCTGCGCGCGTCGGCCGGCCTCGTCATCGCCGCGCTCGTCGCCGACGGCGAGACGACGATCGACCGCATCTACCACCTCGACCGCGGCTACGACCGGATGGAAGCCAAGCTGCG
>JBDTJD010000178.1:0-3408 GCA_039935975.1 Caldimonas sp. | reverse complement strand
GCCATGGCCGACGCGCTGGGCATCAGCCCGAGCCGGGTCTATTCGGTGACCTTCGCGGTCGGCGCGGCCCTCTCGGGACTGGCCGGGGGACTGCTGACGCCACTGACCGGCGTGGTGCCGACGATGGGCGGCGCCTTCATCGCCAAGGCGTTCATCACCGTCATCGGCGGTGGCCCGGCGATCCTCACCGGCCTGATTGGCGCCTCGACGTTCTTCGGCGCAATCAACCAGATTGCCTCGTTCCTCAGCACACCGGTCTTCGGTGAAGTCGCGCTGCTGGTCGCGGCGATCGTGATGCTGCGCCTGCTGCCGCAAGGCATCACCGGCAGATTCTTCAAGGGCTCGCTGTGAGCGTTGCCGGCTTCGGGGGCTCCTGGAAGAGCGCAGCGCTCTGCATCGCAGTCGGCGTCGCGCTGCTGTTCGGCCTGCCCGGCTTCATCGACGATTTCACGCTGATCCAGGTGACGATCTATCTGGTGATGTCGATGCTCGCCATGAGCCTCGGATTCATCTGGGGATTCGCCGGGATTCTCTGCTTCGGTCAGGCCGCGTTCTTCGGCCTCGGCGCCTATGTCTACGCGATCTCGGTGGTCAATCTCGGCGACAGCACCGTGCCGCTGCTGCTCTCGATCGCGCTGCCGGCGCTCTTTGCCGCGCTGCTGGGCTACGTGATCTTCTACGGGCGCCTCTCCGACGTCTACATGGGCGTGATCACGCTGACGGTGACGCTCATCCTCTTCAACCTCGTCAACTCCACCGCCGGCCCCGAATGGAAGATCGGCCATGCGCCGCTCGGCGGCTTCAACGGGATTCCGGCGATTCCGCCACTCAACTGGCCCGGCGACGTCGATCAGGCGATCACGCCGCGCGGCATGTTCAACCTGTCGTTCGGGTTGCTGATCCTCGTCTACGCGGGTCTGCGCGCGCTGATCGCGTCGCCGGTCGGCCACGTCATCGTCGCGATCAAGGAGACCGAGCAGCGCGCGCTGCTGCTCGGCTACGACGCGCGCGTCTACACGCTCTTCGCATTCACGATCGGCGGCGCGATCGCCGGCCTCGCGGGATGCCTGTTCGCGAACTGGGGGGCGTTCACGAGCCCGACCATCTTCGGTCTCGCGCAGTCGGCACAGATCATCATCTGGGTCATCGTCGGAGGCATGGGCACGCTGATCGGCCCGGTCGTCGGCTGCATGCTGATCCAGTGGCTGACGACCGAGATCGGCACGCAGCAGACATTCAACGCCAACCTCGTCCTCGGCGCGATCCTGGTGGCCTTCGTGCTGCTGGTGCCGCGCGGGCTGGTGCCGAGCCTGGGCGACGCGTTGCAGTGGCTGCTGCGACGACGCGGTCCGGCGGCGCGGAGCACGCCGATCGCCGCCCCGTCAGCGACGCCGCTCCGGGAGCCGCGCGCATGAGCGCTCGCCCGCGGTGCGGAGCACGGTGGTCTGCCGGTGAGTGAAACGACCGCCACGCCACTACTGCAGACGCGCGACCTGAACGTCCGCTTCGGCGGCGTGCATGCGACACGCGACGTGAACTTCACGCTTGCCGAGAACGAGTTGCGCTGCGTGATCGGCCCGAACGGCGCCGGCAAGAGCACGTTCTTCAAATTGCTGACCGGGCAGGTCAAGCCGTCTTCCGGCCAGATCCTGTTTCGCGGCCGGGACATCTCGAGGATGCAGCCGCACGAGCCGGGCCGGCTCGGCATCGGCATCAAGACTCAGGTGCCGAGCCTCTTCAATGGCCTCTCGGTGTGGGAAAACGTCTGGCTCTCGGCGCGCCGCGCGGACCCGCGCCGCGCCGATGACGCGACCCGCACCACGCTCGAGCGCGTCGGCATGCTCGGCGAGGCGCACGCGCTCGCCGGCACGCTCGCCCACGGTCAGCGCCAGTGGGTCGAACTTGCCGTCGTGATGGCGGCCGAGCCGGCGCTGATTCTGCTCGACGAGCCGACGGCCGGGATGAGCGACGCGGAAGTGGCGCGCACCGCCGAGCTCATCCTCGAGATCAATCGTCGCCACGCACTTGTCGTGGTCGAGCACGACATGGGCTTTATCCGCATGATCGCGACGAAGGTCACCGTGCTCCATCAGGGAGAGGTGATCCGCGAGGACACTCCCGAGCGGATCATGGGTGATCCGCTCGTCCAGCAGATCTACCTCGGCAAGAAGCCGCACTAGGCCGCCCCAGCCGTGCTCTCGGTCTCGAAGCTCAGTGCCGGCTACGGCGCGATACCGGTGCTGCACCAGGTCTCGATGACGATTGGGGCGGGCGAATCGGTCGGCATCCTCGGCCACAACGGAATGGGCAAGACGACGCTGCTGCGCTGCCTGATCGGCGCGCTGAAGCCGACCGAAGGCCGCGTCCAGTTCGACGACGCCGACGTGACACGGATGGCGCCGCACAACCGCGCGCGACTCGGCATGGCCTACGTGCCGCAGGGACGCGAGATCTTCCCTGCCCTGACCGCGCGCGACAACCTGCGCATGGGTCTCGTGAAGACCGGGAACCGCTCGGCGGCGGCATTCGACGCGCTGCTCGCCGACTTTCCGCGCCTGGTGCCCTTGCTCGATCGCGCCGGCGGGTCGCTCTCGGGCGGCGAGCAGCAACTGCTCGCGCTCGCACGCGCGCTGGCCGGACGGCCGAAGATCCTCCTCCTCGACGAGCCGACCGAAGGCATCCAGCCATCGATCATCGAGGAGATCGCCGAGACCCTGACGACGCTGCGCGACCGCCTCGGGCTGACGATCGTGCTGGTGGAGCAGAACCTCGATTTCATCGCGACAGTGTCGCAGCGCGTGCTCGTGATCAAGCGCGGCCAGGTCGGCGCCGAGATTCCGCGCGAGCACCTCGGCGACCTTGCGGTGATGAGCGAATACACCGGGATCCACGGCTAGCGGACGTCCGCGACGGTGCGGCGCAGGCGAGCACGACGGATCCGATCAGGAGAGTCGACATGGAATGGCTGAAGACATCGATCATGCATCGCCGTGGCATCGCTCGCGGACAGGTGCAAGTCACCCACGAGCTGACCGAGGCGCGCCAGGGCAAATTCCACTTCACGATCGGTCCTTACACCGAGCCGGTGCTCACGATCCAGCCCGGCGATCGCGTCGTCGTGCAGACCCGCGATGCGTTCGACGGCAAGGTGCGGTCGTCGGGCGACCTGCCATCGAGAGTTCTGACGATGCCGTTCGTGAATCCGCAGAACGGGCCCATCGTGATCCAGGGCGCCGAGAAGGGCGACGTGATCGCGGTGCACATCGAGTCGATGCTGCCGCGCGGCGAGAACCCGCGCGGCACCTGCGCGATGATCCCGCAGTTCGGCGCACTGAGCGGCACGTCGTTCACCGCGCTGCTCGCCGAATCGCTGCCCGAGATCGTCCGCAAGATCGACGTCGACGAGGA
>JBDTJD010000177.1:0-5798 GCA_039935975.1 Caldimonas sp. | reverse complement strand
GTCCGCGTCGCCTGTCCGGCGCGCGGCACGCTGCTGGCGTCGAAGCGGCTCGACGCCTACCTCTCGATCCTCAACTGGTGCCTGGAGCTCGCCAGCATCCCGGTCGTGCCCGAGGTCGTCGATTTCCTGCACGAGGTCGCGCGGCGCCGTGCCGATCCGGCCGAAATGCCGGGCCTCGAGGCGATGACGCCCGAGAGTCCGGTCGTCGCCTGGCTCAACGGCAGCCCCGACACGATCCCCGGTGACCTGCGGGTGATCGCCGGCGACCTGGATGGCGACTCGATCGGCTCGTGGGTGAAGACGCTCCTTTCCGACGCCTTCTACTGGACCGACAACGATCTCGTCGTGCAGACGCGCTCGATGTACGGCGGCGCGCCGCGCGCGAAGACGCCGAGCGGCGGCGGTGCGCGCTTCCTGCTCGACAAGGGCGGCAAGGTCTCGCACTTCAACTACTTCACCAACGACCGCACGGTCCAGGCGATCACGAGCGCGCTGCTCTAGGATGCGCCAGCCGACTTTGCCGCCATCGGCCCGCTCTCGTGGGCCGGAGAGGACGCGAGCGGCACCCGTGCCGCGCTCGCCGTCGCGCGCTCGCGCGGCGCCGCGCCGGGCGACACGGCGCCGGTCGCCGATCGGCCGGCGGTGTTCGTGATTCCGGGCATCCTCGGCTCGAACCTGAAGAGGGACGGCAAGCGCATCTGGCTCGGCTTTCGCTTCGTCAACGGCCTCAAGTCGCTCGCCTGGGATCCGGCGACGGCGGCCAGCGTCGAGCCCGACGGGCCGATCGGCAGCGTCTACGGCGACCTGATCGAGCGACTCGCCGACAGCCACGAGGTGATCCCGTTCGCCTTCGACTGGCGCCGGCCGGTCGAGGACGAGGCGCGCCGGCTCGGCGTCGCCGTCGACGCCGCGCTGGCGGCGCGCGCGACCAGCCAGCAGCCGGTGCGCATCGTCGCCCACTCGATGGGCGGCCTCGTCGCCCGCACGATGATGCTGGAGAAGCCCGACACCTGGCAGCGCCTGCTGGCGCGCGACGGCGGTCGGCTCCTCATGCTCGGCACGCCCAACGGCGGTTCGTGGTCGCCGATGCAGACGATGTCGGGCGACGACACCTTCGGCAACGCGCTTGCCGCCCTCGGCTCGCTCTTCGACAACGGCGGCGCGCGCGCGACCATGGCCGGCATGCCCGGCTTCCTGCAGCTGCAGGCCGCGCTGCTCGACCCGACGCTGCGGCTCGATCGCGCCGAGACCTGGCAAAAGCTCGCCGACGACGACATCGCGAAGCTGCTCGAGCGCAGCCTCTGGCACGTCGAGAGCGTGCAGCGGGCGATCTACCGCTGGAGCGCGCCGCCGCAAGGCGTGCTCGACCAGGCGACGGCGCTCTGGCGTCGCCTCGACGCGCAGGCCGCCGCGCTCGGCGCCGACGCGCAGAAGATGCTGCTCGTGATCGGCCACGCGCCGTTCACGCCGGGCGGCATCGTCTTCGACGACAACGGTCTTGAATACACCGACGCCGTCGGCGGTGGTGACGGCCGCGTGCCGCTGCACAGCGCGCTCCTGCCCGGCGTGAAGACCTGGAAGCTCGACGCGTCGCACGGCGACCTGCCGACCGTCGCCAAGGCATTCCCCGCGTACCTCGAGCTGCTCGTCGACGGCGACACGTCGCAGCTCGAGGTCTTCGATCCGGCGAGCGTCGCCTCGCGCTCGGCGGGGGCGTCGTCCAGGCCGGGCGCTTCGCGCGACGCGACCGATCCGGCGGCGAGCCTCGCGCGCAGCCGACCGTCGCGTGGCATCCAGCCGTCGGTGCCGCCGTCGACGCCCGCCGACGTGCTCGGTGCCGGCACGCGCACCGTCGCCGATCGCGGCCGCGGCGCCGTCGCGGCGCGCACGCTCCACGTCTCGGTGATGAACGGCGATCTCAAGTTCGTGCACCAGCCGCTCGTCGTCGGCCACTACCGCTCGCTCGCCCTCACCGGCACCGAGGCCGTCGTCGACCGGCTCGTCAACAAGGCGATGAGCCGGTCGCTCGCCGCCGGGCTCTATCCCGACGGCGTCGGCATGCACCAGATCTTCGGCAACATCAGGAAGGACCCCGACAACGTGCTCGCGATGGCGCGGCCGCTCGCGGCGATCGTCGCCGGGCTCGGCGAGGAAGGAAAGCTGCGCACGGCCGACCTGGTCTACACCGTGCGCCAGGCGGTGATCGCGTACGCGCAGCGCCTGGCCGAGAACGAGAACGGCGCACCGGCCCAGTTCGAGCTCGCCGCGACCCTGCTCGGCAGCGGCGGCACGGGCGTCTCGGCGGGCACTGCCGCCCAGCTTGTCGCGCAGGGCACCTGGGAAGCGAACCAGAAGCTGCACGACTGCGGCTGGCCGCAGGTCGGCAGGCTGGTCCTGGTCGAGTTCTATCTCGACCGCGCGAGCGACGCCTGGCGCGCGCTCCAGGTGCAGGCGACGGCGGCGCCGAACCAGCTCAAGGTCGTGGGCTACGTCGAGAGCGGTGCGGGCGCGCTGCGCCGATCGCTCGACTCGAGTTACCGCGGCGCGTCGTACGACTTCATCAGCGCGGTCACGAGCGGCACCGCCGGCGGCGAGCCGTCGATCACCTACACGCTCGACACCAAGCGGGCCCGCACCGAGGTGCGCGCCCAGCAGACGCAGGGCAGCCTGGTGCGCGAGCTCGTCGCCAAGGCGTCGAACGACGCCAATCGCGATCCGCAGATCGGACGGACGCTGTTCGACCTGATCGTGCCGGTCGAGATGGAGCCGTTCCTCGGCGGCACCAGCGACATGGTGATCGAGCTCGACAGCGGCACCGCCGCGCTGCCGTGGGAAGCGCTCGACACCGCGTCGTCCGTGCTCACGGGCGGCGACCCGAGGCCGTGGGCGATCCGCAGCAAGCTGCTACGCAAGCTGCGGACCGCGGAGTTCCGCTCGCAGATCTCCGATGCCGACGCCGACGGCAGCATCCTCGTCGTCGGCGAGCCGCTGGTCGACGAGACGATGTATCCGCCCTTGCCGGGCGCGCGCGCCGAGGCGATCGCCGTCGCAACGCGCCTGAGCGGCGGGCCGAACGGCGTCGGCGCGACGCGCGTGCGCGCGCTCACCAGCGGCAGCGACGACGCGCGCGACATCATCAACGCGCTCTTCGAGCGTCCGTACCGCGTCGTCCACGTCGCGGGCCACGGCGCGCCCGGCGAGAAGGGCGGCGTCGTCCTCTCGGGCGGGACCTTCCTCGGCCCGGCCGAGGTCGAGGCGATGCGGACGGTGCCCGAGCTCGTCTTCCTCAACTGCTGCCATCTCGCCGCGCGCGACGCGAAGACCGCGCTCACGACCTACGACCGCGCCGGCTTCGCCGCCAACATCGCCGAGGCGCTCATCCGGATCGGTGTGCGCTGCGTGATTGCCGCCGGCTGGGCGGTCGAGGACAAGCCCGCCGAGCTGTTCGCCACGACCTTCTACGACACGCTCCTCGGCGGCGGTCGCTTCATCGACGCCGTCGCTGCCGCACGCACCGCGGCGTGGCGGTCGGGCGAGGGCGGCAACACCTGGTCGGCGTACCAGTGCTACGGCGACCCGGGCTGGACCTGGCACCGCGATGTCGGCGATGGCCAGCGCGCCGCGGTCGTGCCGGCCGACGAGTTCGCCGGCGTGTCGTCGCCCCCGGCGGTGACGCTCGCGCTCGAGACGATCTCGATCCGCCTTCGATTCGGTGGCGACGGGGCGGCCCAGCGCGGCAGCGTCGAGCAGGCGCAGCGCGACAAGATCCGCTTTCTCGAAGAGCGCTTCGCGCCGCTCTGGGGCGGGATGGGAGCCGTCGCCGAGGCCTTCGGCCTGGCCTATGCGGACGCCCGCGATCCCGACAAGGCGATCGACTGGTATCGAATCGCCGTCGAGGCCAACGACGGCAGCGCCTCGTTCCGGGCCGCCGAAGAGCTCGCCAACCAGCTGGCGCGACGCGGCGAGTCGCGCGACGATCCGGCCGAGGCCCGGCGTGACATCGACGAGGCGATCGCGCGCCTCGAGCAGCTGGTGACGATCCGGCCGACGGTCGAGCGCGAGGCCTTGCTGGGCTCGGCCTACAAGCGGCTGGTGATGGTCGAGAGTCATGCCGCCTCGGCGGCGGCCGCGTTGCCGGGCACGAAGCGCAAGCGCGGCGTGCCGGCGAAGGGCGCCGCGCCGGCCGGCGAGGCGGATGCGGTGAAGGCCCTGCGTGCGATGGCGCTGCACTACGGCAATGCCGAGCGCCTGGCGCGCGCGGAAAACGCCGACAACCTTTTCTATCCGGCCAAGAACGGCATCAGCGCGGAGCTCCGCCTTGCCTTCCTGGAGCGCCGCCCGGCCGAGCTCGCCGTCGATCGCATGCGAGCGGTCGAGGAGTCGCTGGCGCGCGCCGCCAGCGAGCGGCCCGACTTCTGGTCGGTGGTCGGCCAGATCGAGCTGCGCGTGCTCGTCGCCGTTGCCGGTCACCGGCTGGCGGGCGAATCGGCGTCGCTGATCGCCGAGTTCGACGATCTCAAGGCACGCGTGCCCGCGCGCACGATGTGGGACTCGGTCTACGCCGAAGCGCGCTTCACGATCGAGCCCTACGGTGCCGTCGCCGACCCCGCCGAGCGCCGCGCCGCCGAGGCGCTCCTCGACGCGCTGAAGGCGATGGCGGCGGGCTGAGCGGCTCGGCGCGGCGGTCGCGTCGACGTCCGACGCGAGGGTTCACCCGCGCCCGACAGGCGCCGGGCCCCGTACTTGTGCCGATAAGGGACACCGGGGCAGTGACCTAGGATCGATTCGCCGATCGATCACGACACGCCAGAGTCAGGAGACTGCCATGAAGACCCATCCGAGATACGCCGCCGCCGTCGCCGGTGCCCTGTTCCTTTGTTCCGCTGCCCACGCCCAGCAGGTCAAGCTGATGACCGGGCCGCAGGGCGGCTCGTGGTATCCGCTCGGCGGCGCAATCGCCAACATCGCCGACAAGGCGGGGGTTCACGTTCAGGTGCTGCCGGGCGCCGGCATCGCCAACGTCAAGGCCGTGCAGGCCGGCAAGGCCGACATCGGCTTCGGCAATTCGATCTCCACCGTCGACGGCGTCGCCGGGCGCGCGCCCTTCGATGCCAAGGCGACCAACGTCTGCAACGTCGCGTCGCTCTATCCGCAGTACTTCCAGGTCGTCGCCAACGCGGACGCCGGAATCAACTCGCTCGCCGACCTGAAGGGCAAGCCCGTGGCGCTGCAACCCAAGGGCAACACGGCGGAATTCATCAGCCTGCAGGCGCTGGAGGTCTACGGCATGAAGCCTTCCGACCTGGGCCGGGTGAGCTACGTCTCGTACACCGACGCCGTCTCGCTGATGAAGGACAACAACGCCCAGGCGTTCACGCTCGGCACCACGGTGCCGGCGTCGTCGATCATGGATCTCGCCTCGGCGCGCGACGTCAAGCTCATCGACATTCCCGACGACAAGTTCCAGGCGATGAGGAAGCTCAATCCGGGCTACACCAAGCTCGTCATCCCGGCCGGAAGCTATCCGAAGCAGAGCAAGGACGTGCAGACGATCGGCTATGCCACGCACGTGATCGCCCGCTGCGACCTCGACCCCGACGTCGTCTACAAGGTGCTGAAGGGCATGGTCGACCACAAGAAGGACCTGGCGGCGGTCGCCAACGCGATGGCTGGCACCACGACCAAGATGATGGCCGAGGACATCGGCGTGCCGATGCACAAGGGGGCGCTGCGCTACTACAAGGAGGTCGGCGCGCTCTGACGAGGTTCGAAGCCCGAGGCCTGGGGAGCAGCGATGT
>JBDTJD010000176.1:0-23942 GCA_039935975.1 Caldimonas sp. | reverse complement strand
CAGCACTTCCCAGTGCGCCGCGCCGGTGGTGTGGGTGAAGGCCGACGGCACCGAGAGCAGGTCGCACGGCGGCTGCATCAAGGCCCGATAGAGCTCGGGAAAGCGCAGGTCGTAGCACACGCTCAGGCCCACCCGCACGCCGGCCGCATCGAAGGCCGCCGGCGCGGCGCCGGCGCGAAGCGTCCGACCTTCGTCGTAGTGCTCGCGGCCGTTGTCGTAGGCGAAGAGATGGATCTTGTCGTAGCGCGCCGCGAGTTCTCCGTCGGGCGAGAAGACGAGGTCGGAGTTCGTCACGCGATCGACATCGCCGCCTTCGCCGCTCGCGCTGGCGGCGAGGGTGAGCGGCAGGGTGCCGCCGATCAGCCAGACGCGATGCTCCCGCGCCGTCTCGGCGAGCATGCGCTGGATCGGACCGTCGCCGGGCGCTTCGGCGACGCCGAGCTTGTCGCGATCGCTGCGCCCCATGAAGCAGAAATACTCGGGCAGGGCGACGAGCCCGGCGCCCTCGGCGGCGGCGCGGGCGACGAGCGTGCGGGCGACCTCGAGGTTGTCGGCGACCCGTGGCGTCGAGACCATCTGGACGGCGGCGATCTTCATCGTGACGACCTCATCGGGTGACTTCGGCGGGGCGATCGGCGCCGGCCGCCGAGGCATCGGCGGGCAGCGCCTCGCCGAGCAGGCTGCGCTCGACACGATCGACCTTCGGATCGTCCCATGGCCCGGTGACTCGGAACTCGCGCGTGCTCGCCGCCATGAGGGGCTTCCTGAGGAAGTACTGGGCCAGGAAGGTGCCGAGGCCGATCGCCGGATTGATCACCGCGAAGGCGAGCGACGCCGTGCCGGCATTGATCTCGGGGACGACGACGACGCGCAGGTCCTCGGTCTCGTGCTCGAGGTCGGCGCTTCCCTCCATCAGCACGGCGGCCGCGGCGCCGCGCATGCGCAGGTTGTTGGTCGAGGCCAGGCCCTGGCCGATCCTGACGTCGCCGACGACGTTGTCGAAGGCAAAGCCCTCGGCGAAGAGATCGCGGAAATCGAACAGCAGGCGGCGCGGCAGCGACTGCAGGCTCAGCACGCTCAGCAGTCGCGCCGCGCCCGGGCTCACCTTCAGGAACTGGCCCGAGTCGATCGCCACCTTCACCTGCCCGGTCATCTTCGCGTAGTCGGGCGAAAACGGCGACCCGGGCCAGGCGACCTCGCCCGTGAGCGAACCCTTGCCACCCTTGATGACGCGGCCCATGCCGAGCCGCTCGAGCAACGCGCCGCTGTCGCTGAGCGCGAGGGTGAAGTCGATCGCGGCGCGGCGTGCTCCCGGCGGCGCCCCCGCGGCGGCGCCCCACGTGCCGGTCGCCACGAAATGCGCCTCGGGCATCGTCAGGTTGAGCTTGGAGAGCTGCCATTCGCGCGCCGCCTCGCGGCCAGCAGCGACGCGGTTGATCGCCTCGATCTCGAGCCGGCCGAGGCGCTTGCCGCGCAGCTCGAAGTCGTCGACGACGATGTCGAGCGCGGGAATGCTGGCCGGCTGCTCCTCGAGCAGGCTCTCAACGCGCTCGGCCTCGCCCTTGGGCAGGCTGAGGCGCGAAAGGCGGGAGTAGACCCGGCCCGCGCCGGCCGCGCCGCGCCGCGCCGGACGGTACTCGACGTAGCCGGCGAGCTCGTCGGCGTCGACGTTGGCGCGCCAGAGATCGCCTTGCTGCGACAGGCCGGCCGTGACCTTGGCGAGCCGACGCGAGCCGAACGCGAGCTCGCCGACGCGCAGCGCGATCGTGGTCGGCACGTAGCCGGCGCCGCCGCTGCTGTCGAAGACGAGCGGCGCCGTCGTGCCGGCCGTCGTCGCGGCGGGCACCGTCGTGGCGAGGCGCGCCGACGAGGGCTCGCCCTGAAATCGCGCGAGCACGCCCTGCCAGACGTCGACGTCGAGCTTGTTCACCGCCACGCTCGCGGCGACGCCGGAGACGGGCATCGGCAAAGGCTCGATCGGATCGAGCGGCGTCGGTTCGATGGCGGTGCGCTCGCTCCCGGCGGCCCGCGTGTCGACGACGCGGATCGCGCCGCGCACGACGCGGCTCGTGTCGCCGCTCGACTCGCGCACGAACTCCGCCTGCACGAGGCCGCCGTAGTCGACCTGAAGGGCGTCACGGCTCGTGCTCTCGGCCGGCGCGCCTGCCGCCACGGCCACCGGCGCCGTGCGAATGCGCAGCGCCAGCGCGGCCGGCGCGGCCTTGGCGAACGGCGGCGGCAGATCGATCGCCATGCCCACCAGATTGCTCGCCACGCTGACGTGGGGACGCCCGCCGACGAAGGAGAGGCTGGCGCGATAGGTCGATTGACCCGTCGCGAAGCCGGCGAAGCGGGCCACGGTGCCGAGCTCGGTCGCCTGACGCAGGGCCTCGGCGCTGAACGTGCCGCGGCCATTGAATCGCTGGGTGTCGCCACCGGCCAGGCCCGCGCTCGAGCCGCCCTCGAAGGCGAGCTCGCCGCCGAGCACGCGGGCGCCGCCGCCATTGACGGTGAAGCCCTTCTGCGAGAAATCGATGCGTGCCCGGGCCGCGCCCAGGAGCGGCGAATCGGGCGTCATGCGCAGGTCGTTGCCGGCCAGCGCGAGCGTGCCCTTCACCGTCGTCTCGGCGACGTGGGCAAGCGGCACGGCGAGCGCGAGCTTCAGCTCCGCCGGCCCGGTCGCCGTTGCCGCCGACAGGGCCTGTCCGGTCCAGCGAGCGACCGGCGTCGTCGCGACGAAGCGCAGCATCTCGGCAAGCGCGCCGCGCCCGGTGCCCTCGAGGTCGAGACGCCCGTTGCTGCCCATCTCGGCGATCCGCCCCTGCAGGCCGGACCACTCGACGCCCAGGAGCCGGCCCTTGACGTCGCGCAGATCCAGCGTGGTGCGGTCGACCACGATCTCGCCCGACGCCGCCGTGAGCGGCGGCCAAGCCTCGGCTTTCGGCGCGGCCGCGGCGCTCGGCGAGGCATCGCCGGGCGCGTAGGCGAAGGTGAGGCCGTCGACCTTCGCGACGACCCGGAACTCGGCGTCGCGGGCCACCTTGGGGTCGTGGAAGGGGAAGTCCGACAGGTCGCCGCGGACGCGAAAGCTGGCGCTGCGGATGGTTCCCGCCTGGACGGCGCGGCCGATGTAGCTGCGCACGCCCTCGGGCAGTCCGAGCGGCAGGTAGCGGCCGATGCGGACGGCGGCCGCATCCGTGACGTGGCCGTCGAGCTCGAGCTCGCCCGGATAGCGGCCGCCGCGGCCGACGCCGTTGCCACGCCCGGTGCGCCAGGTCGCGTTGAGGTCGCCCTTGGCATCGGCATTGGCGAAGCTCGCCGGCCCGACCTTGACCGTGACCGTCGGCGCGGCGCTGGCCGGCTCGTCGATCTTCCAGGCGAGGTGCGCGTCGAGCCGGTCGAGCGCGAGCTGTGGCTCCTTGAGCACGCCGGGCAGGTCGATCCGGCCGGCGCGCACGGTGATCTGCGCCTGGCCGCCGGTGTCGCTGGCATCGAGCTGGAGCGAAGCGTTCTGGACGCCGGGGCGGCCGATCGCGTCGGCCGCCTGCGACGACGGCCGGGCCGCGAGCGAGAGATCGCTGAGGAGCCCCTTGACGCGGTAGTGCGTCGGCGCATCGATCGGGCCGTCCCAGTGCGTGCGCAGGCCGGTGATGACGCCGCGCGGACGCACGTCGGCCAGCAGCTCGCGCAGCGCGCTGCCAAGCGGGACCCGGCTTGCGATCGCAGCCATGACGCCGACGTCGAGCCGGTCGGCGTCGAGATCGCCGCTCGTCACGTCGCCGGCGTCACTCTGGCGCCAGGCGACGGTCATGGCGCTTTCGGGCCAGCTCAGGCCGTCGCCGGTTCGAAAGGCGAGGCGCTGCGCGGCGACGGTGATGCGGTCGTCCTTCTTCTCGGCGTCGATGCGGCCGGAGACCTGCTCGAACTCGAGCGGCTCGACGTGCGCGTCGAGACGCAGCGCGACGGCCCGCAGCGCGAGCTCGACCGAGGCCCGGGTCGGCTGCCCGTGGTCGACGTCGAACCAGCCCCGCAGGGCGCCGTCGCCCTCGCTCAACTCGAAGGGCAGCGTCATCCGGCGCTTGAGCTCGCTCAGGTCGGCGCGCGGCAGGTCGGCATAGACCCGGCCCGACCAGCGACGCCAGTCGCCGCTCTTGTCGAAGAGCGCCTGCGTGAACCGGCCGCGCACGCTGAAGCGCTCGCCCCAGCCTTCTGGCGGCGTCGCGTCGAGTCGCAGGTCATGATCTCGCAAGCCGTTGCGAACGACGAGGTCGACATCGGCGAGCACCAGCGGCGGCGCGTCGCGCATTTCGTCGATCCAGCGCAGCGTGCCCGAGCGGATCACGAACTCGCTCTGGTGGAAGAACCAGTCGGCGGCCGCGTCGTCGTCAGGAACGCCGCTGCCCGCGACGTCGAGGCCGGCGACCCGGATCCGGCCGCTCTTGTCGCGCCGGATGTCGAGGCGGGCGCCCTCGATCAGGAGCTGCGCAAACCGCGGCTCGAGCGCAATCACGCTGCGCGGCGAGAGCGCCGCGAAGACGCGTGGCAAGGTGAGCGCGACGCGCTGCTCGGCATCGAGGACGCGGACGTCGCTCAGCTCGAGCGATGGCACCCAGCCGCTCGACTGCGCGGAGATCGCGCCGATCTTCACGGTCGCGCCGAGCATGCGGCTGGCGTGGGCCTCGACCGTGCCGCGCCATTCCTCGATGTGCGGCAGAATGAGCCAGTGAAGTGAGAGCCAACCCACCAACAGGACAGCCCACGTCGCGAACAGCAGCCAGAGCACCGCTCGCAATGCCCAGCGTGCAGGCGCAAAGCGCCGGCCCTCGGTGCGGTGCGAAGCGAGGCTGGCGGCACCGGGAGGCGAATTCGAACTCATGAAGACAGCGTTGCACCGGACGACGAAGTGTCGGCATCGCAATCAACGGGCCCTGGCGCGAATCGCATCGCGGCCGAGGCTCCGTCGACGCCTCGCGCCGCTCGGTTCAATCTAGCACAGACCCTGGGCCGAGCGATGGAGTCACCGCACGTCGGCGCCGAGTCCGCTCCTTCTTCACACGAGCCTCCCGGCGAGCGCGCCGACGCGTCGCACAGCCGCTTCGTGCAGCGCATAAGGCGCCGCTACGCCGACGAGCTCGGCCTCCTGCCGCCCGGCCTGCCGGACCGGGCCGTGATCGTCGCACTGGTCGAGCGGCTGCAGTCGCGCGGAGCCGGCCTGGCAAGCGCCCTGCGCGTCACCCGCCAGCTGACGCTCGAGCGCCTCGCGGTGCTCGACGTCGAGGCCGAGGCCACGCTCGCCGACATCACGCGGACGATGACCGATCTGGCCGAGGCCACGCTCGAGCTCGCCCTCGCGCGCGCGCTGGCCGACCAGGACGCGCGCTTCGGCGTGCCGCGCGACGACGAGGGACAGCGCATCGACTTCTGGATCGTCGGCATGGGCAAGCTCGGCGCGCGCGAGCTCAACGTCTCTTCCGACATCGACCTCATCTACCTCTACGAGTCCGGCGGGCAGACCGACGGCGCCGAGCCGGTCAGCGCCCACGAGTACTTCTCGCAGGTGGCGCGCGACCTCTACACCCTGATCGGCGAAGTCACCGAGGACGGCTTCGTCTTTCGCGTCGACCTGGCCCTGCGCCCGAACGGCAACTCGGGGCCGCCGGTGATCAGCCTGTCGATGCTCGAGGACTACCTTCAGGCGCACGGCCGCGAGTGGGAGCGCTTCGCGTGGCTGAAGAGCCGCGTCGTCGCGCCGCGGGCAAGCGTCGAGAGCGGCCGCGCCCTGCCGCTGCGATCACTCGTCACCGCCTTCGTCTACCGGCGCTATCTCGACTACGGCGTGTTCGAGGGCCTGCGCCAGCTGCACACGAAAGTGCGCGACGAGGCGCAGCGCCGCGCCGCCGGCCGGCCCGAGCGTGCCAACGACGTCAAGCTCTCGCGCGGCGGTATCCGCGAGATCGAGTTCATCGTCCAGCTGCTGCTCGTCGTGCGCGGCGGCCAGTTCCCGGAGATCCGCACGCGCTCGACGCTGAAGGCCCTCGACAAGCTTGCCGCCGGCGGCCTCATGCGGCGCGCCAGCGCCGAGCGGCTGGCTGCGGCCTACACGCTGCTGCGCCGGATCGAGCACCGCATCCAGTACCTCGACGACCAGCAGACGCACGTCCTGCCGACCCAGGACGGCGATCTGGCCTGGATCGCGGCCAGCCTCGAGCCCGACGGCTCGCTCGGCAGCTGCGCCCTGCTCGACCGGCTCGGCGAGGCGCGCGAGTTCGTCGCCGACGAGTTCGACCTCCTGCTGCACGACGGCCGACCGTCCGGCGGCCCGGGCAGCTGCCGCTCCTGCGGACCGCTGCCGCAGCCGGTCGACGCCGAATCGTTCCTGTCGGAACTGCCGCCCGATCTCGCCGCTCGCATCAAGCCGCTCTGCGAGCACCCGAAGATCAAGCTGCTGCGCGAGGACAGCAAGATGCGCCTGGCGCGTCTCGTCTCGCGTGCCGCGCAGGCCGTCACCGACGGGCGCTGCACGCCCGCCGCGGCAGTCCTCTTCATCGACTGGCTCGAGCCGCTGCTCAGGCGCGAGAGCTATCTCGCCCTGCTCACCGAGCGACCCGAGGTGCAGAACCGGCTGCTCCGGCTGCTCGGCCTCGCGCGCTGGCCGATGCGCTACCTGATGATGCATCCGGGCGTGATCGACGAGCTGGCCGACGAACGCTCGCTTCACGACCGCTTCGACGCCGCGGCCTACAAGCGCGAGCTCGGCGAGCGGCATGCCGGCTGGGAGCGCTCGGGGCAGGCCGAGGAGGAGTTGCTCCTCGACACCTTGCGCCGGGCCCATCACGCCGAGGTGTTCCGCACGCTGGTGCGCGACGTCGAGGGACACATCACGGTCGAGGAAGTCGCCGACGACCTCTCGGCCCTCGCCGACGCCACCCTCAGCTGCGCGCTGCAGTGGTCGTGGCGCCACCTGAAGACCGCGCATCGCCCCGAACCGCAGCTCGCGGTCATCGCCTACGGCAAGCTCGGCAGCAAGGAGCTGGGCTACGGCAGCGACCTCGACCTCGTCTTCGTCTACGACGACGACGAGGCCGATGCCGACCGGGCGGCCGAGATCTACGCCGCCTTCGTGCGCAAGCTCATCGCCTGGCTGACGACGCGAACCGCGGCCGGCGAGCTCTTCGACATCGACACGGCGCTGCGCCCGAACGGCGGCTCGGGCCTGCTCGTCACGTCGATGACCTCCTACGAGAACTACCAGACCGGGCGTGGCAGCAACACGGCGTGGACGTGGGAGCACCAGGCGCTGACGCGCGCGCGCTGGTGCGCCGGGATCGAGCGGATCGCGCCGCGCTTCGAGGCCGTGCGGCGCGCCGTGATCACCGCGTCGCGCGAGCTGCCGGCACTGCTCGACGAGGTGCGGGCGATGCGCGACAAGGTGCGCGCAGCGCATCGCGTCAAGGCCGGCGCCTTCGACATCAAGCACAGCGCCGGCGGGATGATGGACGTCGAGTTCGCCGTCCAGGCGCTCGTGCTCGGCCACGGCGCGCGTCACCCCGAGCTCGTCGACGACGTCGGCAACATCGCGCTCCTTCATCGGGCCGAGCGGGCCGGGTTGCTGCCGGCCGGCGTCGGCAGCGCGGCCGCCGACGCCTACCGGGAGCTCCGCCGCGCCCAGCACCGGGCCCGCCTCGACGAGCAGCCGACGCAGGTGGAGCCGGAGGCGATGGCGGCGCCGCGCCACGCCGTCACCGAGCTCTGGAACACCGTGTTCTCCTGAGCGCGCCGCAGTCTTCGGCGCCACCCATGCGCGATTTGCCCGACCGCGGCCGGCTCTGGCTCGCGCTCGCCACCGCCTTGTCTGCCGGCGCCTTGCTCGGATCGCGCGCCGATCCGACCGCGATCGACTGGCAACCCGCGCTCGCCGCCGCCCAGCCGTGGCGCGCGTTGACCGCGGTCTTCGTCCACTACAGCACCCTGCACCTGGCGGCGAACCTGCTCGGCGCCTCGCTCGTCGGCGCGCTCGGCCGCGTCGCCCGCGTTCCGGGCCGCACCGTCGTGGCCTGGCTCGTCGCCTGGCCGCTGACCCAGTTCGGCCTCCTGCTGCGACCCGACCTGCTCCACTACGGCGGCCTCTCGGGCGTGCTCCACGCGGGCGTCGCCTGCGTCGCTTTCCATCTGATCGTCCACGGCCAGGGGTTGCGACGCGCCATCGGCGTCGCAACGCTCGCCGGCCTCGCCGTCAAGGTGCTGGGCGAGTCGCCCTGGGGCGCGGCGCTGCGTCACCCTGCCGGCTGGGACATCGCCACCGCGCCGTTCGCGCACGCGAGCGGCGTGGTCGCGGGCCTCGTCGCCGCGACGCTCTGTGACGTGGCTGCCCGCACGAACCCGCGCTCGCCGGAACCTCGACGATGAACGAGCGAAAGACGCGCCTCGACGCGCTGGCCGTGGCCCTGCTCGTGTTCTGCTGCTTCCTCTGGGGCCTGAACCAGGTCGCCGCCAAGGCCGCGCTGGCCGAGGTGCCGGCGCTCTGGCAAGCCGCCGTGCGCTCGGCCGGTGCGGCGGTCCTGGTCTGGCTCTGGGCGCGCGCCCGTGCCATCCCTCTCTGGAAGCGCGACGGGACGCTCGGCGGCGGGCTGATCGCGGGCGCGCTCTTCGCCGCCGAGTTCTTCTGCATCTTCGTGGGCCTGCAGTACACGACCGCCTCGCGGATGGTCGTCTTCATCTACATCGCGCCGTTCGTGGTCGCGCTCGGCATGCCGCTCATCTCCCGCGCCGAGCGGCTCTCGCCGCCGCAGGTGGCGGGCCTGGTCGTCGCCTTCGCGGGCGTCGCATGGGCTTTCGCGGAAGGCTTCTCGCGGCCGGCGGCCGAGCCCCGCCAGTCCCTCGGCGACGGGCTCGGCGTGCTCGCCGGCGTGCTCTGGGGCGCGACGACGCTCGCCATCCGCGGCACGGCTCTGAGCCACGCGTCGGCCGAGAAGACGCTCTTCTATCAACTGGCGATCGCGGGGCTGGCCCTTGTCGTCGCCGCCGCGCTCGGCTCGGCGCCAATGCACCTTCGGCTGTCCGCGCTCGCGTGGGGCTCGCTCGCCTTCCAGACCGTCGTCGTCAGCTTCGCGAGCTACCTGATCTGGTTCTGGCTCATCCGCCACTATCCGGCGACACGCCTCGCCTCGTTCACGATGCTGACGCCGGTGTTCGGCCTCGTCCTCGGCGCCCTGCTGCTAGGCGAGCCGGTGACGCCTCGGCTCCTCGTCGCGCTTGTCACGGTCGCAGCCGGCATCGTTCTCGTCAACCGGGCGCGATGACGATCACCGCCGCCCAGGTTGCGGTGCGCGCCGCCGGCTGCGTCGTCGCGATGGCGATCGGCTGGCGCATGTTCGGCGCGGCGGGGCTGGTCTACGCTGCGCCGCTGCTGGGTGTCGCCTTCGCGCGGCCGCTGATCGAGCTGGCCTCGGCCGCCCGCCACGCGATGAGACAGGCGCACTGGCGCGATGTCGAAGGCCGTCATTACGCGTTTCGCGATCGACCGGTGAAGGTCCTCGAAGACGACGATCGGCAGCGCTGGGTGCGCCTGTCAGACGTTCGCGCGATCGTCGGCTTCACCGCGAGCGACGGTGCGCTCGCGGTCGCCTATCCCGCGGGCTGGCGGCGCATCGGCCGGTCGGGCGAGGCCTATCTCGGCGAAGCCGCGCTCCTCGAGCATCTCGGCAAGGAACGCGGCCCGGACGCGCTCCGGCTGCGCCTGTGGATCGAGCGCGAGGTCGTCTTCCCGGCGCGACGCGAGCGCGAGCGCCTCGGTGTTCGTGCCGCGGCGGACGGCGACAGCGCGAGCGGCTGATCCTCTCAGCGACGGATGCGCTCGACCAGCGACGTCGTCGAATAGCCGTCGACGAAAGGCAGCGCGCGCGCGTCGCCTCCCCAGCCGCGCACGAGCGCCGTCTCGGCCAGCGTCTCGATGTCGTAGTCGCCACCCTTGACGTAGAGCTGCGGACGCACGAGCCTCAGCAACTCCAGCGGCGTCGATTCATCGAAAAGCGTCACCAGGCTCACGCTCTCGAGGGCGGCGAGCACGCAGGCGCGATCTCCTTCCCCGTTGAGCGGCCGGTCAGCCGCTTTGCCGAGCGAGCGCGCCGACGCGTCGCTGTTCAGGCCGATCACCAGGCTGGCGCCGAGCGCGCGCGCCTGCGCGAGATACGTGACGTGACCGCGATGGAGGATGTCGAAGACGCCGTTGGTGAACACCACCGGCGGGGCCAGCCCGGCCAGGCGCGCCGGCAACTCCGCCCGAGGGCACAGCTTGGCGACGAAATCCGGGAGCATCGAACGATTGTCCCGCGCGAAGGGCAAGGCCGCCGAGCCCGGCGCGATCAGGTCGCGATCAGGCGGGCCTCGTCGCCGGCTCGGCGGGCGTCACGGTGCCGAGCGCCGCGGTGGCCGCAGCGGCAGCGACCGACGCGGTCACTTCCTTGCGATAGCGGTTCAGGTCCTGGACGCTCGCGAAGCTGCGCTCGAGCAGGAGGCCGAGGTTGTGCAGGATGCGGTCGACCACCTTGCCTTCCCAGACGCTGTCGAACTGGATCTGGCTGTCGAGCCAGCGCTCGAGCCAGTCGGGGTTGGGCAGCCGGCTCTGGATCGTGTCGCGCGGGAAGAGACGCGCGTTGACATGCAGGTTGGTCGGATGGAGCGCCTGCGCGGTGCGCCGAGCGCTCGCCATCAGCACGCCGACCTTGGCGAACGCGGCCCGCGCCTCGTCGCCGAACTTCACCATCGCCCGCTTCATGTAGCGCAGGTAGGCGCCGCCGTGGCGGGCCTCGTCGCGCGCGAGGGTCTCGTAGATGGCCTTGATGACCGGCTCGTCGTGCCATTCGGCCGCGCGCCGGTACCAGTGGTTGAGGCGGATCTCGCCGCAGAAGTGGAGCATCAGCGTCTCGAGCGCGGGCGCCGGATCGAAGTCGAAGCGGACCGCATGCAGCTCGGCCTCGGTCGGGACGAGCTCGGGACGGAAGCGGCGCAGGTATTCCATGAGCACCAGCGAGTGCTTCTGCTCCTCGAAGAACCAGACGCTCATGAACGCGGAGAAGTCGCTGTCATCGCGGTTGTCGCGCAGAAACATCTCGGTCGCCGGCAACGCCGCCCACTCCGTGATGGCGTTCATCTTGATCGTCTGCGCCTGCTCGTCGGAGAGCCGCGCGGCATCGAACTGGTCCCATGGAATATCGACATCCATGTTCCAGCGCACGGCTTCGAGCTGCTTGAAAAGTTCGGGATACAGCATGGGATGGTGGCCTCGCAGCCGGTGGAGTTTAGTCGCTGGGCACGGCAGCTCCGCGCAGCGCGCGGTACCGAGGCCGGTGCCGGCAGCGCGCAGCGAGAACGGATAACGTCGCAGCTCGCTGCTACGCCGGCCCGGCGCCCCAGGATGCAAGCCAGCGTGGGCCGCCGGGTCATCCGGGCGGCGCCGCCTGCGTACAACACATGGTGACAGAAAAGACGCATCCGACCGCAATCCCCGATTTGCCGCCTTTCACGGAACTCGCGTGGACCAGGTGCGTCAGACGGGGACGGTTTCTGTCGCTGAGCCGGCCGGTCCTGCCGGCTGAAATCCCCGGGGGGTTCTCCTCCTCCCTCCTCCCTCCCTCGTTCCCCCGGGGGCGCTCGGCGACGTTCTTCTCGCAGCGGCGGGCCTGGCCAGTCGGCCGGCCCGCCCGCCCGTGCAGCATCGCGCGCCGATGAAGCGGATCGCCGTCATCGGCTCCGGGATCGCCGGACTGGCCGCTGCGCGTGGCCTGTCGCGGCAAGCGCGAGTCACGCTCTTCGAGGCCGGCGATCATTTCGGGGGTCACTCGCACACCGTCGACGTCACCCACGACGGCGTCACGCATGGTGTCGACTGCGGCTTCCTGGTCTTCAACGAGCGGACGTACCCGCGCCTGATCGCCCTCTTCGCCGAGCTCGGCGTGGACACCGCGGCGTCCGACATGTCGTTCTCGGCGCAGGTGCCCGACGCCGGCATCGAATGGGGCGGCGCGGACCTCAACGCCGTCTTCGCCCAACGTGGCAACCTCGTCCGGCCGGCGTTCCTGAACATGCTGGCCGACGTCATCCGCTTCAATCATGTCGCGACCGTGCTCGCGGCGCAGGCCGCCAGGACAGACGCCGCGGCAAGCGACGATTCGGTAGGCGACTTCCTCCATCGCCATCGCTTCGGCGCGGCCTTTCGCGACTGGTACTTCCTGCCGATGATCGGCTGCATCTGGTCGTGCCCGACCGAGCAGATGCTGCGCTTCCCGGTCGCCACGCTGCTGCGCTTCTGCCACAACCACGGCCTGCTGCAGATCACCGACCGGCCCCAGTGGCGCACGGTGCGCGGCGGCTCGCGGAATTACGTGGCGAAGATGCTCGCTTCCGTGGACGACGCGCGCCTCGGCAGCGCGGTGCGCCGCGTCAGGCGTCTGCCCGTCGGCGGCGCCGACGTCTCGACCGATCGCGGCACCGAGCGCTTCGACGCCGTCGTTCTGGCCGGCCACAGCGACCAGTCGCTCGTCCTCCTGGCCGACGCGAGCGAGGACGAGCGCGCCGTCCTCGGCGCCATCCGGTTTCAGCCCAATCGGGCGATCCTGCACACCGACATCCGGGTCCTGCCGCAGCGCAAGGCGGCCTGGGCGGCCTGGAACTACGAGCGGGCGCAGCATGCGGACGGTGCCGAGCCGGCGGTGTGCCTGCACTACCTCATCAACCGGCTCCAGCCGCTGCCGTTCGAGACGCCGGTGATCGTGTCGCTGAATCCGGTGCGCGAGCCGCATGCGGCGAGCGTGCAGGGCGAGTTCCACTATTCGCACCCGGTGTTCGACCGCCGTGCGCTCGCGGCGCAGGCGCGCCTGCCCGCGTTGCAGGGCCGGGCCGACACGTGGTTCTGCGGCGCCTGGACCGGCTACGGATTCCACGAGGACGGCCTGGCGTCGGGCTTGGGCGTCGCCGCCGACATCGCCGCCCGGATCGCCGGATCGCCGGGCGCGCCGGCGGCCGCCGCCAGCCCATGAGCGAGGCCTCGCCCGGGCCGCTTCTCGGCGTCGGCGTGGTCCGGCACTCGCGCCTTCGCCCGGTGCCGAATTCGTTCGTCTATCCGACCTACTTCCTGCTCCTGCCGATGCGGGCGCTGCGCCGGCAGCCCGCGCCCGCGCTCGCGCGCAACCGGCGTGCCTGGCTCAGCTTCCACGACCGCGACCATGGCGACGGCGGCGCCGACAGTCTCGCCTGGGTCGAGGCGATGCTCGCGCGCGAAGGCATCGTGGATGCCGACGGCGAGATCTGGCTGCACTGCTACCCGCGCGTCCTCGGTTTCGTCTTCAAGCCGGTCAGCTTCTGGTACTGCCACCGCGCCGACAGCACGCTTGCGGCCGTCGTCGTCGAGGTCAACAACACCTTCGGCCAGCGCCACTGCTATCTGCTGCGCGGCGACTCGCTCGCGTTCGGGCGTGAGCAGCGGGTCGCCAAGGTGTTCTACGTTTCGCCGTTCTGCACCGTCGCCGGCGACTACCGGTTCCGGTTCCTGCGTACCGATCTGCATCCGGACGGTCGGGCGTCGCGTACTGGTCCGGCACGCACCCTGGCGCGCATCGACCACCATGACGATCAAGGCCTGCTCCTGCAAACAAGCGTCTCCGGCGCCCTGGAGCCGCTGACGCGGCGCAGCGCGGCGCGCGCCTTGCTCACGATCCCCATGCTGACGCTCGCGATCGTCTTTCGCATCCACTGGCAGGCCGTCAGGCTCTGGTGCAAGCGCGTCCCGCTCGTCGCGCGGCCCGCGCCGCCGCGCTCGTCGCCGACGCGCTGAGCGCCGTTTCATTCGATCCGCCTGACTCTCGCCTCCTCATGACCGCGATCACCCGAACAACTTCCGCAGCCCACCTCTCGCAGAACACACCGACAGCGGCCCGGGCCGTGCTGGCGGCCATGGCACGCCTGCGCCACGGCTCGCTCGACGTGCGTCTGCCCGACGGCCAGTCGATCCACTTCGGCACCGCTTGCGAAGGCCAGCCACGCGCCGCGATCGTGCTGCGCAACTGGAAGGTCTGCGCCGCGGCCTTGCGCTCGGGCGACATCGGCTTCGCCGAGACCTATATTGCCGGCGACTGGACGACCCCCGACCTGGCCTCCCTGCTCGCGCTTTTCACGACCAATCGCGACGACGTCGAGGAGATCGTCTACGGGACGTGGTGGGGCTCGCTCCTCTACCGCGTCAGGCACCTGCTGCGGCGCAACTCGAAGAGCGGATCGAAGCGCAACATCCACGCCCACTACGACCTCGGCAACGACTTCTACCGCCTCTGGCTCGATCCGACGATGAGCTACAGCGGCGCGTGGTTCGAGGACGACCGCAGCGCGGATCTTGCCAGCGCCCAGCATGCCAAGACGCGCCGCGCGCTGGCCGCCTGCGACGTCGGCCCGGGCGATCGCGTCCTCGAGATCGGCTGCGGCTGGGGCGCGCTCGCCGAGCTCGGCGCGAAGGAGCTCGGCGCCGAGGTCACCGGCGTGACGCTCTCGACCGAGCAGCTCGCGTGGGCGCGCGATCGCCTCGCGGGGGCCGGTCTCGCCGCCGACCTGCGCCTGCAGGACTATCGCGAGATCGATGATCCGCCGTTCGACGCGGTGGTCTCGATCGAGATGTTCGAGGCCGTCGGACGGCGCTACTGGCCCGAGTTCTTCGCCAGCGTGCGCGCACGCCTCAAGCACGGCGGCAAGGCCTGCATCCAGAGCATCACGATCCGCGACGACCTGTTCGAGCGCTACGTCCGCTCGACCGACTTCATCCAGCAGTACGTCTTTCCCGGCGGCCTGCTGCCGAGCCGCAGCGCATTTCGCGCCGCGGCGCTCGAGGCGGGACTGGAGGTGGTCGACGAGTTCGCGTTCGGCACCGACTATGCGGAAACCCTGCGCCGCTGGCGCGATCGCTTCCTGGCCCAGGACGGCGCCGTCCGCGCGCTCGGCTTCGACACCGCCTTCATGCGCACCTGGGAGTTCTATCTCGCCTACTGCGAGGCCGCGTTCGCCACCGGCAACACCGACGTCGTCCAGTTCACCCTGCGCCGGGCCTGAGACCGACACGCGTCGGCCTCAGCGAAAGTTCACCGAGACAGGCACCGCGCCGGGCAGACCCTCGTAGCGGACAGTGATCTTCTGACCCGGCTTGGGCGGCATGAGGGGCGAGAACGAGCCGAGGCTGATCCACTGCCCGGGCTCCATCGCCAGGCCCTGCGCAGCGAGCGCGCTGGCGAGCCAGACGACCGCGTTGAGCGGATGCTCGAGGATGTCGCTGCCCTTGCCGCGCGACAGTTCGGCGCCGGTGCCGTCGGAGACCACCACCGTCATGTCGCGCAAGGCGTCGAGCATCGCGTAGCGCTCCGCCCGAAAGAGCGGCGCCACGATCGGCTGGCCGGCGACGCCCAGGCGCGCGCCGACGTTGATCGCGCTGATCGCGTTGCCGTTGAGCGTGCCCGGGTTGGCGACCACCAGGTCGGGGAGCTCGATGAACGGAATGATCTGGTCGATCGACTCCAGCACGTCCATCGGCGTCTTGGCGCCGTTGATGGAGGCGCTTCTGACCCGAACCAGCATGTCTGCCTCGAAGAGCGGGCGGGCGCCGAAGGCGGCGTCGACGGTGGCGCCGTCGGCGAGGATCATGCCGTCGTAGAGCACGCCCCAGACCGGCTTGTCGGCGCCGAAGCGCTTCTGCACGGCCGGGTTGGTGAGTCCGGCCTTGTAGCCGACCACGCGGCCGTACTGGAGCGCGAGAAGGGCGTTCAACTTGGTCCGGCTGCAAGCGCCGTCGGCCTCGCTCATGATCGCAGGCAGCGTCGCGGGCGCCTTTCCCACGAAGCGGTCGAAGAGCTCCACCGCCTCGCCGTCGGTCAGGCAGGCGCCGTGCGCCGTGCTCCAGGCGGCGAGCGCAAGCGCCGCCAGGGATCGATAGGCCTTCATCACGCTCTCCTCCGATTCTTGTCGGCGGATTGTGCTACCGCAGCCACCCCTTCCGGCGGAAGTAGATGAAGGGCGCCGCGACCGACGCGATCATCAGCACGATCGCGAAGGGGTAACCGAGTCGCCATTCGAGTTCCGGCATGAACTTGAAGTTCATGCCGTAGATGCTGGCGATCAGCGTCGGCGGCAGCAGCCCCACGCTCGCGACCGAGAACAGCTTGATGATCTTGTTCTGGTTGATGTTGATGAAGCCGACCGTGGCATTCATGAGGAAGTTGATCTTGTCGAAGAGGAAGGTCGTATGGCTGTCGAGGGAGTCGATGTCGCGCAGGATCTGGCGCGCCTCCTCGAACTGCTCGCCATTGAGCATCCGGCTGCGCATCATGAAGCTCACCGCGCGACGGGTGTCCATGACGTTCCTTCGGATGCGGCCGTTGAGGTCTTCTTCCTTGGCGATCGCCGACAGCGCGTCGCCCGCGGCCTTGTCGTCGACGTCCTGACGCAGGACGCGCGCGCTCACCGCCTCGAGGCTGTCGTAGATGCCCTCGAGCGCGTCGGCGGAGTACTCGGCGTCGGCGTCGTAGAGCTTCAGGAGCACGTCCTTCGGGTCCTCGATCAGCGCCGGGATGCGTCGCGCGCGCAGGCGAAGGAGCCGAAAGACGGGCAGGTCCTCGGCGTGGATCGAGAACAGGATGTTGCGAAAGAGGATGAAGGCCACGCGCACGTTCCTGGGCGTTTCGCCATCGTCGATCAGGAAGTCGGAACGGATGTGCAGCTCGCCGTTGTCTTCCTCGTAGAAGCGAGCCGACTCCTCGAGATCGTCGTCGACCGCGTCGTTCGGGATCGTGAGGCCGAAATGCTCGGCGATCCAGCGCTTTTCCTCGTCGGACGGCGCGTCGAGATCGACCCAGACAGGGCTCACGTTGGCGAGCGCCTCGTGGCTCTCGATCTCTTCCTGGAACAGCCGGCCGTTGGCCAGCGAGAACACGTTCAGCATGAAGGCTCCGGCGAGCAGGACCCGGCGCGCCGGAGCGGACGGTCATCCAGGGAAGAGGATGTCCAGGGAACGAAGTCTCGAGATGCGGTGACGAAATTATCGCATCGGCCCTTGCTGCGACCGGGCGGCTCTGCGGGCGCCGGGGCGGCGCCCTAGACTGGCTCCGAGGGCTCGTCGAACGACCCTTTTCACGAGACAGGCATGACCGGCTCTGCTACCGTGTCCTGCCGCACTGCCGAAAGGATTTACATGAATCTGACGATCAGCGGTCATCATCTCGACGTGACTCCGGCGATCCGTGAATACGTGATTGCCAAGCTCGACCGGATCACGCGGCACTTCGACCAGGTGGTCGACATCACCGTGCTGCTGTCGATCGACAAGGCGGCCGAGAAGGAGATGCGCCAGAAGGCGGAGGTCACGGTGCACGTGAAAGGCAAGGACATCTTCGCCGAGTGCACCTCGGAGGATCTCTACGCCGCGATCGATCAGCTCATGGACAAGCTGGATCGCCAGGTCTGCCGTCACAAGGACAAGGTCCAGAACCACCACCACGCGGCCGGCAAGAGGATCGACGCGACGCTCAACTGAGCGGCACGCCGGCGCGGCCCTGTTGTCTCCACGCCGCAGCATCGCCTCCCGGGGCCCCGCGGACGCGGGGAGCCCGGGCAGGCGGGCGACGCCCGCTCCATAATTCACCGCGCCGTCATCTTCACGGCGTCCCCGCCTCTGCCCCTTGGGCGCGACTGCCATGAATCGTCTAGCCGCCATCCTGCCTGCCATCGACGTGCTCGTCGACGTCGACGCCACCAGCAAGAAGCGCGCGTTCGAGCAGGCCGGGCTGCTGTTCGAGAACCAGCACGCGATCGCCCGGGCCACCGTCACCGACAACCTGTTCGCCCGTGAGCGGCTCGGCTCGACGGGCCTGGGTCACGGCGTCGCGATCCCGCACGGCCGGATCAAGGGCCTGAAGAATCCGCTCGCCGCCGTTCTCCGCGTGAAGGATCCGATCGCCTTCGACGCGCCCGACGACGAGCCGGTGTCGCTCCTCATCTTCCTGCTCGTTCCCGAGGCCGCGACCCAGCGCCATCTCGAGATCCTCTCGGAGATCGCCGAGATGCTTTCCGACCGCGAGCTGCGCGAGCGCCTGAAGGTCGAGGGCGACGCCGCCTCGGTGCACCGGATGATCGCCGCGTGGGAGCCGCTCAAGTCGGTCGCCTGACCGCGCGGAGCCGGTGAAGCCGACCGTCATCAGCGCGGAAGCGCTGTTCGAGGAATTCCGCACCACGCTGCACTGGGAGTGGATTGCCGGCCACGCCCATCCCGAGCGCCACTTCGACGACGCCGCAATCCGCGATGCGCGATCGGCGGCCGACCTCGTCGGCTACCTCAACTACATCCACCCGAACCGGGTGCAGATCGTCGGACGGCGTGAGGTCGCCTACCTCAACCAGGCCGAGGCCGACGTCATCGAGCGACGGATCGCGCGCATCGTCACCCTCGAGCCGCCGGTGCTGATCTGCGCCGACGGGGAGATTCCCCCCGATCGCCTGGTCGCGCTCTGCGACCGCGCCGACATACCGCTGTTCGTCACCATGGAGTCAGCCGGTCATGTCATCGACGTCGTACGCGGCTACCTCGGCCAGCACTTCGCCGAGCGGACGACCCGCCACGGCGTGTTCCTGGACATCCTCGGGCTGGGCGTGCTGGTCACCGGCGAATCGGGTCTCGGCAAGAGCGAGCTCGGCCTCGAGCTGATCTCGCGCGGCCACGGCCTGGTGGCCGACGATGCCGTCGACCTGTACCGCGTCTCGCAGACGGCGCTCGAAGGCCGCTGCCCCGACCTGCTGATGAACCTGCTCGAGGTGCGCGGCATCGGCCTGCTCGACATCAAGGCGATCTTCGGCGAGACCGCGGTGCGCCGCAAGATGCGACTCAAGCTCATCGTCCACCTCGTGCGCAAGGAGACGATGGACCGCGACTTCGAGCGCCTGCCCTACGAGCCGCTCAGCGAGGAGATCCTCGAGGTGCCGATCAGGAAGACGGTGATCGCGGTCGATGCCGGACGCAACCTCGCCGTGCTGGTCGAGGCGGCGGTGCGAAACACGATCCTGCAACTGCGCGGCATCGATACCTACGCCGAGTTCATCGAGCGCCACAACAAGGCGATGGCCAAGCCCGAGTAGCGATCCGCGGAGCTCCGGCGCTCCGCTCAGGACAAATCGCGCGCCCGCGCGCCTTCACTTGTTCCTGAACTCGCAATTCTTCTTGGTGCACGCGGCGTAAAGCGCGAGCGCATGGTCCTGGAGCTCGTAACCGCGGGTCTGCGCGATGCTCTTCTGGCGCTTCTCGATCTCGGCGTCGTAGAACTCCTCGACGCGGCCGCAGTCCATGCACACCAGATGGTCGTGGTGCGTGCCCTCGTTCAGCTCGAACACCGCCTTGCCGGTCTCGAAATGGTTGCGCGACAGGATGCCGGCCTGCTCGAACTGCATCAGGACGCGATAGACCGTCGCCAGGCCGATGTCGGCATGGTCGGCGAGCAGGACGCGAAACACGTCCTCGGCGCTCATGTGGCGCTGCGAGGTGTTCTGGAACACCTCGAGCACCTTGATGCGCGGCAGCGTCGCCTTGAGGCCGCTGTTCTTCAGTTCTTCGGCGTGAGTCATGGAGATCGGCACGGCCAACGCGCGAGGGCGAGCCAGTAGAATCGGGCCATCATACGAGCTTGGACCGGCGTCTTTTGCGCACGGCGCTGCACGCCCTCACGATGCCCTCCAGTTCCAATCCCTCCTCTCTCCTCGCCAGCGCCGTACTCGCCCTCGCGGCCTTGCTCGGCGGCTGCCAGTCGCTGCAGACTTCGGACAACTTCCTCGGCGTGATCACGCCGTATCGGGTCGAGGTCGTGCAGGGCAACGTCATCACGAGCGAGCAGGCGGCGATGATCCGGCCCGGCCTCAGCCGCCCGCAGGTGCGCGAGATCCTCGGCTCGCCCCTGCTGGCCGATCCTTTCCACGCCGACCGCTGGGACTACGTCTTCACGATCCGCCGCCAGGGCGCGCCCGCGCAGCTGCGTCGGGTGATCGTGCGTTTCAAGAACGACGCGCTCGACACCTTCGATTCCGGCGGCGAGCTGCCGAGCGAGCGCGCGTTCGTCGCCTCGATCGACACCTTCAAGACGGCGCGCAATGCGCCGCCGCTGGTGCTCACCGAAGAGCAGATCAAGGCGCTGCCCGTGCCGGTGCGCCCGGCTGCGCCCGAGGCTTCGCCGGCCGCGCCGACCCGAAGCTATCCGCCGCTCGAGCCCACCTCATGAGGCGCCGGCGATGAGCACGGCGGCACGGCGCCGCGTCGCCGTGGCAGGCGCCTCCGGGCGCATGGGCCGGATGCTGATCGAAGCCGTCGCCGCGAGCCCTGATCTCGCGCTCTCCGCCGCGCTCGACGTCGCCGAGAGCGCCGCGATCGGCAGCGACGCGACGGCGTTCCTCGGCCGCGACAGCGGCGTACGCGTCGGCAGCGACGTGCGGGCAGCGCTGGCCGCGAGCGAGGTGCTCATCGACTTCACGCGTCCCGAGGGCACGCTCGCCCACCTGGCGCTTTGCAGCGAGCTCGGCGTCGCCGCCGTGATCGGCACGACCGGATTCGACGCGGAGCAGAAGAAGGCCATCGCCGTTCACGCCCAGCGGATCGCGATCGTGATGGCGCCCAACATGAGCGTCGGCGTCAACGTTGTCCTGGAGCTGCTCGACGTCGCCGCTCGTGCCCTCGCCGACGGATTCGATGTCGAGATCGTCGAGACGCACCATCGCCAGAAGATCGATGCGCCGAGCGGCACGGCGCTGCGGATGGGCGAGGTCGTCGCCGCGGCCCAGGGCAAGTCGCTCGACGACTGCGCGGTGCACGATCGCAACGGCTTGCGCCGCCCCGGCAGCATCGGCTTCGCTGCCCTGCGAGGCGGCGACATCGTCGGCGACCACACGGTGCTGTTCGCCGGCAGCGGCGAGCGGATCGAGATCACGCACCGCTCGACCAGCCGCGCGACCTACGCCGACGGCAGCGTGCGCGCGGCCCGCTTCGTGCTCGACCGGCCGCCCGGCCTCTACGGGATGGACGAAGTCCTCGGACTGCGATCGGGCGGACGATGAACCCCACCGGCTTCGAGCACTTCTGGTCGCAGGGCGACGCGATCACGCGCAGCGTCGCGGTGCTGCTGCTCCTGATGTCGGTCAGCGCCTGGGTCGTGATCCTCTGGAAGGGCTGGCTGCTGCGCCGCGTCCACGTCGACCTGCAGCGCGCCGTGCCGGCGTTCTGGGCGGCGCCGTCGATCGAATCGGCACGCGAGCAGCTGCTTGCCTTCGACCGCGAGGGCGTGCTGCGGCCGCTGGTCGACGCCGCGCTGACGACGCCCCCGGGCGGCACGCTCGAAGCCCGCGGCCACGCCGACTCGCAGCTGACCCGGCGCCTGCGCGACGCGCTGCATCGCGTCCTCGCCCAGCTGCAGTTCGGTCAGGTGCTGCTCGCGTCGATCGGCAGCACGGCTCCCTTCATCGGCCTCTTCGGTACGGTCTGGGGCATCTACCACGCCCTTCTCAGCATCTCGGCCGCGGGCGCGATCACGATCGAGCGTGTCTCCGGTCCGGTCGGCGAGTCGCTGGTGATGACCGCGGCCGGCCTGGCCGTCGCCATCCCGGCGGTGATCGGCTACAACGTGTTCGGCAAGCGGGTCGCCGCCAGCGAGGCCGAGCTCGAAGGCTTCGCCCACGACCTGCGCGAGATGATCGTGGACGCGTCGGCGGCGCCCTAGGATGACCGCCTGAAATGGCCTTCGGACGCCTCGAACGCACGCCCGGCGTCCAGCCGATGAGCGACATCAACATGACGCCGCTGATCGACGTCATGCTCGTGCTGCTCGTCATCTTCATGATCACGGCACCGCTGATGACGTCGAGCCTCAAGCTCGACCTGCCCCGGACCGATGCCGCCCAGCCCGGCGACACGCCGCAGTTCATCTCGGTGGCGCTCGACCGTGACGGCCGGATGTTCTTCGGTGACGAGCCTGTGGATGCCGGCGAGTTCGCCAGGCGGTTGGGCGCGGCGGCGCAGCGCAATCCGCAGACCGAGGTCCAGCTGCGCGCCGACAAGGCCGTGCCCTATGGACGCGTCGCCGAGCTGATCGGCACGGTGCAGAAGGCGGGGCTGACCCGGATCGGCTTCGTCGCCGATCCGGAAAAATAGCCGACCCAGCGCCGGCTCCGGTGCCCGGCCCCGGATCTTCTCGGCGTTGCTCGAGCCCGTGCGGTCAGAAAGCCCGGAGTCGTGCCCACGCCCGTGGCTACCGGCGCGCCTCAGAACGCTTCGTGACCGCGCACGAAGGTCGCGAAGCGCGGCAGCCCGGCTGGCGTCAGGTCGCGGTGCCGGTAGGTGATGAACGAGCCGATGCGGGGTGGCGTTCGCCGCAGCGCATCGCTCAGGCCACTGCCGACGAGAAAGCGCCGGCCGTCGCCGGACTCGACCTCGAGCGCGCCGACCTGCGCGGCGTTGCGGCCGGTCCCTGACCGGTAACCGACGACCATCGCCTCGGCGTCGAGGTGCGGCTTCAGCTTCATCAGCGCGTCGCTGCGGCCGCCGACGTAGGACGCGGACGCGAGATGGAGCATCAGGCCCTCGCCGCCGGCGGCGACGACCTCATCGAGCGTGCGTGCGAGCTCGGCGCGATCGGCCACGCGACGCTGCGGCGCGCACACGACCCGCGGGGCGCGGGCGTCGGCGACGACGCCTTTCAGGCGCTCGACCCGCTCGGCGAAGGGGCCGCTCGCACCCGGCAGCTCGAACACCATGTAGCGCACCTGCGCCCACTCGTCATCGCGCGGAGCGACGCGGCGAACGATGGCCGAGAGTGCGTCGAAGCGGCCGCGCCCGAGCCAGAGTTCGCCGTCCAGCGGCGACGTTGGCAGCGTCGACAGGAAGGCCGTCGGCGCCGACACGAGGCGGCCGCTGCGATGGCGCAGGGTCGAGCCGTCCCAGATCGCCCGCACGCCGTCGTACTTCTCGCTCACCAGGCACAGCGACGGATCGACCTGGCCCGAGTACACCGTCGCCAGCACGGGCGCGCCTCCCGGTGGGTCGGCCGGTCGGTCTCGCGATCGGGCCATGCCCGGCGCGAGCGCGAGCGCTGCGACCGAGGCGAGGGCCCGGCGACGGGACGGCGAGTGGGGGGTCGAAAACATGGGGCGCTCCGCGGCGTGACACGCCAAGCGGCGCGACGGCATGGTCGAGCGCGGGCCGGCCTGCGTCGAGACCTCGCCGGGGTGGACGGCGGGTGGAGGCCGGGGTGGCATCCGTCCCTCGTCGAGGGGAAGGCTGCGACGACGCCTTCGCCTCCCGCGAGCGCCTTTCTATAATCGATCGATGCCTCCTTGCCGCGTCGTTCTCGCATGAAAGCCGACTTCGACCCGCGCGAGATCGAGCAGGGCGCGCAGATCGCCTGGGCGGCCGCCGACGCGTACCGCGTGAGCGAGGATTCGCAGCGCACCAAGTTCTATGCCTGCTCGATGCTGCCGTACCCGAGCGGCCGGCTGCACATGGGCCATGTGCGCAACTACACCATCAACGACATGCTGGCGCGTCAACTGCGCATGACCGGCATGAACGTGCTGATGCCGATGGGCTGGGACGCGTTCGGCCTGCCGGCCGAGAACGCGGCGATGAAGAACGGCGTGCCGCCGGCCCGCTGGACGCGCGAGAACATCGCCGCGATGAAGGCGCAGATGCAGGCGATGGGCCTGGCGATCGACTGGAGCCGCGAGGTCGCGACCTGCGACCCGTCGTACTACAAGTGGAACCAGTGGTTCTTCCTGAAGATGCTCGAGGCCGGCATCGCCGAGCGCCGCACCCAGCTCGTGAACTGGGATCCGGTCGACCAGACCGTGCTCGCCAACGAGCAGGTCATCGAAGGCCGCGGCTGGCGCTCGGG
>JBDTJD010000175.1:0-7570 GCA_039935975.1 Caldimonas sp. | reverse complement strand
GCCCTCTACGACGAATACATCTGGACCAAGTACGACTTCGCGAAGTTGACGCAAGGCAAGTTCGCGACCAATACGCTCACAGGCCTGCCAGCCGCCGCGTCTGCCGACCCGGCCGACTTTCAGAAGCCCGACGGCGTGTTCTCGCCAGACGACAACAGCATCCGCGCGCTGCAGCAGCGCGGCGCGGTCTTCATCGCCTGTCACAACCAGGTCTGGGAAGTGACGGCGGGCCGGATCAAGGCCGGGGTCAACCCCGATCGCCTGTCGCACGAAGCCATGGCGGCCGAGTTCACCAACCACCTGATCGCCGACGTCGTGCTGAGCCCGGGCGCGATCGGCACCTTGCCGGAACTACAACGCGCGGGATTTGCCTATGCGAAATAAGCGGCTCGTCATGCGAAGTGTCCTCTGGCTGCTCGTCGCGGCGTCGGCATCGACGTCGTTCGCGCAAGACACGCCACGGCTGACGGCGGGAATGCCTTTTCCTCCGTGGCAGAACGGCGCGAACAACCCGAGCATCGACAAGGGACTCGAGTTCACCGTGCCCGAAGTCGACAACCTGGCCGACTTCCACGGCAACCTGAACGATCCCAAGCTGGTGCTCTATTACGGCGGAAACTCGTTCTTCTCGATGGCGCCCTTGGTCAAGGCGTTCGAAGCTCGCTACCTGCAGTACCGGGGCAGGGTGTACTTCGAGACCCTGCCGCCGGGCCTTCTGGCCCGGCAGATGACCAACGGAGGGACGATCACGACCGGCAACATGACCTGGACCGTCAAGCCGGATGTGTTCTTCGCTGGTCTGAACGCCGTGAAGGGCCTGATCGATAAGGGCCAGCTGACAGGAGCGCCGGTGCCGTACGTGACCAATACGCTCGCGATCATGGTCGCAAAGGGCAACCCGAAGGGCATCAAGACCATCGCCGATCTGGCGCGTAGCGACGTCCGGCTGGCCATGCCGAACCCGGCGTTCGAGGGCGTCGCCAGGCAGATCCAGCAGACGCTCGTCAAGGCGGGCGGAGAAGACCTGAAAGCCGCGGTCTACGAGCGCAAGGTCAAGGACGGGTCGGCCATGCTGACTCAGATCCATCATCGCCAGACGCCTCTGTACATCATGCAAGGCAAGGTGGACGCGGGGGTGACATGGCAGTCGGAAGTCGTGTTCCAGCAGCAGGCCGGACATCCCATCGAGGTGGTCACGATCGCAGACGACCAGAACACGACGGCCGTCTACGCTGGAGCGGCCGTCAAGGGGTCGGCACATCCCCAGGCCGCGGCCGATTGGCTCACGTTCATCCGCTCGCCGGAAAGCCTGGCGATCTTCTCGAGGTACGGATTCAAGCCCTACGAGGCCGACTCGGCTCCGAAGTGAGGCGAGGTGCGACCTTGCCGTCCCGGCGCTGACCACCGGTCCGAGTGAAGGCTGAGCCGCTTCCCGCCAGCGCATCCGGCGCGCTGCCCCGGGTCGACCACGACCTCGTCAAGGCACATGGTCTGGCGGCGCTGGCGATGCTCGTCGCATCGGCCCTGTTCGGGATCGCCGTCTCCATCAAGTTCGTCGTCCCGGATTTCCTCGGGAGCACGCAGTCGCTGACGTGGGGCCTGCTTCGCTTCAACCACACCCAGGGCATCCTGTTCGGCTGGCTCGGGAATGCGTTTCTCTCATTCACGTATCACGTGGTCCCGCGCCTGACGGGAAGGCCGGTGGCGAGTCGCCGGCTGGGCTGGGTGCTGTTCCTTTTGTGGAATCTCGGCATGGTGCTGCCGGGATGGATCTTGGTACAGGCCAACCTGGCGTCGCCCTGGCTCGCGCCGAAGTCGCTTGAGTGGACCGAGTTCCCGCTGTTGATCAATGCCGTGACGGAACTGGCGTTGCTGTTAGCGGCCCTCCAGTTTCTCGGCCCTTTCTTTCGCCGTGACATCGCCTCGGGGCGTTATCCGCTGTTTATTTCGGCTTGGTATCTGATCGGCGGCCTCGTGTTCACGCTGCTCGCCTTTCCGACCGGAAGCCTCGCGCCACTGCTCGTTCCCGGGGCGATCGGCGCGGCCTTCAGCGGGTTGTGGATTCACGACTCCGTCGGGCTGTACGTGACGCCGCTGGCGCTGGTGATCGCTTATTACGTGATCCCCGCCAGCACGAGACGGCCGATTCACAGCCACTTCCTGTCGATCCTTGGCTTTTGGGGACTGTTCTTCCTCTATCCCCTCAACGGCACTCATCACTACGTCTATTCGGCCTTGCCAATGGACACGCAGCGCGCGGCGATCGCCGCGTCGTTCCTGCTCGGCGTCGACGTGATCATCGTGGTCTTCAACCTGTTCATGTCGCTGCGTGGGTGTGCCCGCGAGGTGCTGCGCGACGTGCCGCTTCGCTTCGTGTGGACGGGTGTCGTGCTGTACCTCGTCGTCAGCCTGCAGGGGTCGCTCCAGGCGTCGATGACGCTGCAGGCCCAAGTCCATTTCACGGACTGGGTGATCGGCCACTCCCACTTGGCGATGATCGGCTTCGCCAGCCTGATCGCCGTAGGCGGCCTCGGTCATGCGTGGCAGAGGCTGCCTGCGAGCCGATACCACGCGGGCTGGATGAACGCGTCCTTCTGGCTGATCCTCGGGGGGTTGCTTGGCATGGTGGGCGTCTTGACCGCGGCGGGTTTGATCGAAGGAAGGCTCTGGCAGACAGGACGTCCATGGATGGACTCGGTCGACGCCGTCAAGACGCTCTGGTGGCTGCGCACTCTGACGGGACTGCCGTTGATCGCAGGCTTCGTCGCGTTGTTTCCAGCCCTGCTAGCCGGTCGTCCGGGCCTTGCTGCGCCTCTTGGCACGGCGGGCTCGCGCGCACCCTCGATGCCACCGGCCGCTACCGCCGCATGACCGACGCCCAACCGGCCGACCGTCGCTTTGCGCCTTTCGGCATCGCGATGCTGGTCGCGCTCGTCGCTGGCGTCGGCTTCTTCGCGCTTTCGTTCTACTTGCTGGCCATTGAGCCGGGACAGAGGCTCGATGCCACGATGCGGGCGGACGCGCCCGCTTCCTATGCTGGCTATTCCGGGCTGGAGCTCGAGGGCCGCCGGGTCTATGCCACGAACGGTTGCGCGTATTGCCACACCCAGCAGGTCAGGTTCCTCGAGGCCGACAACAACCGCTGGGGACCCCCCACCGAAGCCTGGGAGACGCGCTTCGACTATCCGCAGCTGTGGGGAACCCGGCGCATCGGCCCCGACCTGGCGCGCGAGGCCGGCGTGCGAAGCGCCGATTGGCAGTCGACCCACCTCCTGGATCCCCGCTCGATCGTGCCCGACTCGGTGATGCCTGCCTACTCGTGGCTGTTCGACAGACGGCCCGACCAGCCGAACGCCGAGGGTCGTGCCTTGCTCGCTTACCTGCGATCGCTCGGGCGTGCGCGGGCGGCCGCCCCGCGCCCACCGCGCCAGCCCACGACCGGCATGCCCGGGATGATCATCGCGCCTGACGCCGGGGCCGGGCGTAGCGGCGATAGCGAGCGGCTTCCTGCGAATGCGGCTCAACCGTTGGCGGCGTTGCAGAGGCCGCCAGTCACGAGTGTCGGTATCGCATCGCCCCCTTCTGCCCTCGACGGAGGCAGGCTCTTTCGGGCCAAGTGCGCCGGCTGCCATGGCCAGGCCGGTGACGGCGCCGGGCCGGGCGCACACGGACTGCTGCCGCGGCCGACCGACCTGCGATCGGCGACCTACTCCGACGCGGCCCTGTTGGGCGTGCTCTGGAACGGGCGACTCGGGTCTTCGATGCCTGCCTGGAGAGACCTGTCGGCGGGCGAAGCCGCGGCGATCACGCGATTCGTGCAGGGCCTCGCGCGAGAAGGGGAGGCAGAGCGCCCGGCCGGCAACGACGAACTGGCGGCGGGGGCACTCCTGTATGCGCACGCATGCGTGGCTTGCCACGGCGAAGCGGGGCGGGGCAACGGTGTCGCGGCCGGACTCTATTTCCCGCGGCCGGCCAACTTCTCGCAATTCCGCCCCGACCGACGCCGGATACTGAGAGCCCTGGACCACGGCGTGCCGGGCTCGGCGATGCCGGCATTTCCGGGCTTCTCGGCAAGCGAACGTACGGCACTGGTCTCGTTCGTGAGAAGCATCTATCGGCCCACGGCCCCCTGACCGCCGATGTTCGCAGCAGTCGTCGTTTCCATGGTGGTGATCCTGCTCGCGTTCTTCGCGGCATGGCTGGCCATGCCTTCGTTTCGGGAGTGGGCCGAGCGTCCCAAGCACGAGATGCTGAGCCGTGAGGCTCTGTTCGACGTCGATCGCCCGGAAGCGAATAAATGACGCGATCCGTCCCGCCAACCGCTGGCCGGCCGCCGCTCACACCGCGATGACAGTTTCCATGCGGGCGACCGGCGTGACCGATCGCTTTGCCAGCAGGCGCTGCATGGCCTCGACAGCGTGGATCTCGAGCTTGCGCCGACGAGTGCCGAACTTCTTCGGCACCCCCTGCTCGGTAATGAAGGCGACCGGATAGACCCGCGAAGGCTCGATCGGCCGCCCGTCGACGAAGAGCCGGTCGATGCGATGCCCCGTCGGGTTCTCGATCTTGACGAAGACGTTGAGACCGCGGCAACGCTTCACGTAGCCGCCCATCTGCTCGTAGGCGTCGCGCGCGAAGGTGCGTTCGAGGTTCGCTTCGAGCATCGCGCGAATCTCTGCCCCCGTGAGATCCGCCATGGACACGGGCGGATTGACGGGGACCATGTTCCAGAGGTCGTTCATCGTCACCGGGCCCGGCGGCACGGGAGCGCCGTATCGCCAGCCGTTCGAGAAGGCGATCTGCGTCCCGGCAGCCTCGGCGATCGCATCGAGAAGCAGATCGTCCATCGGCGCGTGCAGCATCGCGTAGCGGTGCAGCGGCACGTCGATGTCGCCGACGTGCTGTGCCAGGTAGTCGCGGTGAGGCGCCATCGCCTTCGCCACGAGGGCCGCCACCGAAGCATCGGGCGCGAACGCTTCGTCGATCGGGATCAGGCGATGGCGATGCGAGATCACTTTGCCCGCCGCGAGCGTCACGTCGAGGCGTCCGATGAACGAGCCGTGGCAGCCGGACTGGAAGATGATCGTGCCGTTCTCGATCACCGGCACCTCCATCCGATTGTGCGTGTGGCCGCTGACGATCACGTCGATGCCGTCGACCTCTGAGGCGAGCTTGACGTCCTGCGGAAAGCCCAGATGCGACAGGACGATCACGATGTCGGCGCGTTCCTGCACCCGGAGGTGCTCGATCCATCCGGGCAGCTCGTCGCGCCCGAGCGTGAAGCGCACGCCCTCGCTGAAGGCGGGTGGCATCGTCTTGTCGACGATGTTGGAGGCGATGCCGATCACGCCGACGCGAACGCCGCCGCGCTCGATCAGCCGGCAAGGCGCGAAATAGAGCTCTCCCGACGCCTGGTCGTACACGTTGATGGCGAGCATCGGGTAGTCGAGCTTGCGCGTCAGCGCCTTGAATCCGGCCGGGCCGTAGGCGAATTCCCAGTGTGCCGTCATGGCGTCGAGGTGGAGCGCGTTCATGGCCGGCACCATCGCCTCGCCGCGTGTCGTCACCGCGGCGTAGGTGCCGTGGAAGGTGTCTCCGTTGTCGAGCGTGACGGTGGCGCCGGCGGCGTCGCGGCGCGCCTCCTGGAAGGCCGTCGCCACCCGCGCGAGCCCCCCCATGCTGGAGAAGACCGGGGTCTCGCCGTGCCACCGGATCTCCGCGTGCGGCTCGAGGTACCCGTGCAGGTCGTTGATTTGCAGGATCGTCAGCTGCCGCGCGGGTCCCGCGGGGTCGTGCGGATGGGTGCTCATTGCGGCTTCGCTCCGGTCACCGGATAGCCCGCTGCCTTCCAGGCCTTCATGGAGCCCCAGCAGACCGCCACGTCGTCGAGCCCCAGTCGCCGCAACGCCGCGGCGGCGATCAGCGCGCGCCGGCCGGTACCGCAGAAGGTGACGATCTGCCGCGCCGTGCGCAGCGAGTCGACCGCTTCAGCGACCCGCCCGACGTAGACATGGCGCGCCGATTCGATGTGGCCGGACTCGAACTCGTCTGGCGCGCGCACATCGAGCAGCACCGGAGGCTCGCGCGACGCGAGGCGGCGCTTGAGCTCGTGCACGTCGAGGCCGTCGATCGGCTGCACGGGCCGCGCCGCGGTTGACCAGGCCTCGAACCCGCCGGCCACGCTGGCGGACACGTCGTCGTAGCCGAGCCGGACCAGGGTTCGCACGACCTCCTGGAGATCGCTGCTCCGGTCGAGCAAAAGGACAATCGGGCGGTCGTCGCGAAGAAACCAACCGCCGAAGGAAGCCAGCATGTCGGACGGCACGGCGATGGCTTCACGTATCGACGCTCCCGCGATCGCCTGGTCGTTGCGCAGATCGAGCAGCTGCGCGCCCCGCTCGAGCGCCTCCGAAGCGGCGTTCACGGTCGTGGCCTGGACATCGGGTAGCCGCTCGAGGGGTGACGGGCCGTGGGCATTGGCCTGTTCCATGCGGCGAAAATACGGCGGCATCTCGTGGTGCTCGCCGAGCTTGGCCTGGATGAAGGCGTCTCGATCGAGCTGCAGCTTGGGGTTGTTGGCCCGCTCGTAGCCGATCGTGGTGAGCTCGCGCCTGGCCATGCCGGATCCGCAGACCGAACCTGCGCCGTGGGCCGGGTAGACGATCGCAGAGTCGCCCAGCGTCAACAGCTTTTGCAGGCTGTCATGGAGCAGTCCGGCGACCTCACGGGCCCGATCCGGATAGAAATCGGCCCGGCCGACGTCGCCGACGAAGAGCGCGTCGCCGGTGAACACGCCGATCGGGTCGTCGCCCGTCGCCAGGTGCCGCAGCACGATCGAGATCGAGTCGTCGGTGTGCCCCGGCGTGCGCAGCGTGGTCAGGCGGACGTCCCCGAATCCGAACGCCTGCCCTTCGCTGATCACGCGGGCGTAGGGGACGTTGTAGGCCGGGCTCTCGCCGCGCCAGACCACGGCGCCCGTGCGTCGGGCCAGGTCCTGGGCGCCGCTAATGTAGTCCTCGTTTCGGTGCGTCTCGAAGACGAGCGAGATGCGGCACCCGGCCGCGGCGGCGGCATCGAGGTAGCGGTCGACATCGCGACTCGGGTCGATGACCGCGCACTCGGCCTGGTCGCCGACGAGGTAGGAGTGATGGGCCAGGCCCTTCGAAGAAATGGTGTTGAGCAGCATGGTGAGGGTCTCCTGAAGGGGCGTGCCGAACTGCCCGGATCGGCGCGGAAGGGCTCCGGCAGGATCGTATGAGCCGTTGCCGGGCCAAAGGGGCGTGCGCGCCGATGCGTCGTGGGACAAATCCGACCTGCTCCGGTGACCGGAGGGACGGGCAGGATCGCCTGCGCCGACCCCCGCGCGACCCTTGGGCATACTCCATACGAGGAGCGAGGCCCATGTTGAAGAAGATCCTGATCGCCAACCGCGGCGAGATCGCATGTCGCGTCATCAAGACGGCACGCCGTCTCGGCATCGCGACCGTCGCGGTGTACTCGGAGGCCGACCGCGACGCGCTCCACGTCGAGCTCGCCGACGAGTCGGTGTGCATCGGGCCGGCGGCCAGTC
>JBDTJD010000174.1:0-2516 GCA_039935975.1 Caldimonas sp. | reverse complement strand
GCATCGCCCGCAGGACGCCGAAGTCGGGCAAGGTCCCGCGGCGCCTGTTTTCGGCGAGCAGCAGGGCGATGGAGCGCAGCATCGCCGACAGGCTGGCGTGCTCGTTGCGGATGATGCTGAGAGTCGGGTGCGTCATGGCAGTCTCCTGGCACTCGCGACGCGGCCCCTGCGCGCCGTCGCGGCCATCGAGCATGACTCCCGTCGGGCGAACGGGAATTGATTTGCATCAGCCCGCGCGCCCCCCGAGGCGGACGGACCGGACGAAAAAGGTGCAACATCGCGAGACACGTCAACCCATCCAGAAACCTCCATGAAGACATCAGACCGTCGCATCTTCCTGCTGCAACTCGCCGCCTGTTCGGCCGTCGTCCCGCTCGGCGCGCACGCGCAGCCTGCCCGGGTCGACGAGAACGACCCGCAGGCCGTGGCGCTCGGCTACAAGCACGACACGACCAAGGTCGATGGCAAGAAGTACCCGAAGCACGACGCGGCCCAGAAGTGCAGCAATTGCCAGCTGTTCCAGGGCAAGCCAGCCGACGCTTCGGGTCCCTGCCCTCTTTTCGGCGGCAAGCTGGTGGCCGGCAACGGCTGGTGCAGCGCCTGGGTCAAGAAGGCGGCCTGACGCCGCAAGCAAGTTCGCGCCGTCGTCAGTGGCTCCATCAGGCCGACATGACGTCGGCGCATTCGGCGCGGCTCGGCGCGGCTATTTGGTAGGCCGTGTTGGGATCGAACCAACGACCAAAGGATTATGAGTCCTCTGCTCTAACCGACTGAGCTAACGGCCCGCGCCGGAATCTTCGCATGCCGCCCCTTTCGTGCGACGGGGCATCGCTACGCGTGCAGCACGACGTCGTCGAGCGACTCGAGCGGCACGTAGCCGCCGACGGCCTTGGTCCTGGCGAGCGGATCGAAGGTCTTCAGCGCCGCCCGCTTCGCGCCCTGGCCGCAGCTGAACGTCAGCCCGGTCAGCGTCTCGATGTTCGCGATCGTCGTCTGGAACGTCTTGTACGGCGTGAACGGCACCTCGGGGGCGCCACGGGTCGCGACCTCGACCTGGCCACGCTGGTCGAGCACGTACGCCGTCGCGAACAGCTTGCCGGAAGCGTTGATCGCGGCCACCACCTTCCAGTAGCGCAGCGGATAGCGCAGGCCGGGAAAGCCAGGGATTACCGGATCGCGGGGGCCGAACACCGGGCCCGTGATCACCTGGGCGCGGAAGTGGTCCCTCTCGACCGCCTGCTCGAGGATGTGCAGCTCGAGACCGGCCCAGAGCTGCTTGCCTTCGTTGAACTTCGCGGCCTGTGGCGTGCAGTTGGTCCAGTGGCAGGTGTCGTTGGCGGCGGCCACCGCGTCGGCCTCGGTGGCGCCGTATTCGAGGTCCTCGCGGCGCGTCAGGTGGCCACGGTCGAACTGGTTGTTGCGATAGCACTCGCCCGTCACCTGCAGCGCGGCGTCGACGCGCGGATCGACGCGCCAGACGTCCTTGCCGCGCGGGATCGCGAAGCGCCCGCTGAAGTCGATGCTGGCGGCGCTGTAGATCGCGAAGCGACGCGCCTTGTGGAGGACGACGCTGTAGTGGTGATAGTCGAGGACGTTGCCCTTGTTCGCGCCGAGCAGCGGCGCGGCCTGCGCCGCGAGCCTGGCGCCGAGGGCCGGCAGGAAGACGCGGCCATCGAGCTTGCCCGGGCGCAGGAAACCGACGTCGAAGCCGTCGCGGTTGGCATAGTCGGCATCGAACGCCATGCTGCCGACCCGCCTACTTCTGCGAGAGCGCGTTGCTGACCAGGCGCGACGTGATGTCGACGATCTGCACCATGCGGCTGTAGGCCATGCGCGTCGGGCCGATGACGCCGAGCGTGCCGACCACCTTGCCATCGACCTCGTACGGCGCCGAGACGACCGAGAGCTCTTCGTACGGCACGACGAGGCTCTCGCCGCCGATGTAGATGCGCACGCCGTCGGCGCGGCTCGACACCTCGAGCAGACGCATGAGCTGGGTCTTCTGCTCGAAAAGATCGAAGAGCTTGCGAAGGCTGCCCATGTCGCTCGACAGGTCCTGGATCGCAAGCAGGTTGCGCTCGCCGGCGATCACCACCTGCTCGTGGCTCTCGGTGACGGCGTCGTGCCCGGCCTGCACTGCCGCCTGCATCAGCGCCGAGATCTCGCCACGCAATTCGTCGACCTCGGTCTTCAGCCGCTCGCGCACTTCCTCGAGAGTGAGCCCCGCGTAGTGCGAGGTGAGGAAGTTGCTCGCCTCCAGAAGCTGCGTGGAGGTGTAGTCCTGGGTCGTGAAGATGACCCGGTTCTGGACGTCGCCGTCCGGCGCGACCAGGATCACGAGGACGCGCCGCTCCGACAGGCGCATGAACTCGATGTGGTGGAACACGCTCGCCTTCTTCGGCGCCGTGACGACGCCGACGAAGCTCGACAGGCTCGACAGCAGCTGCGCCGCGTTGGCGATGACGCGCTGCGGCTGGTCGGCGTTCAGCTGGGCCTCGATCCGCGGCTCGCCGGCG
>JBDTJD010000173.1:0-3063 GCA_039935975.1 Caldimonas sp. | reverse complement strand
GTCCTCGGCCGGCAGGCCGAGCGCACGCGCCTTGATGCGCATGTTGATGTCCTTCGACACCAGCACGACGTCGCGCCTGGGCTCCTGCTCGACCAGCGCCTTGACGACGCCGAGGATCTGGTTGTCGGCCTTGCCCTGCGGCAGCCCTTGCGGCAGGCTGACGTGGATCAGGTCGGTCTGGAAGAAGAGCTTGCCGCCCGCCTCGCGATGGCCGGTGCGGTTCAGCGCGATGCCTTCCGAGCGGCCCTCGGCGTCGCGCGTCGGCATGTTGGCGGCGAGCGCGTCGAGGTCGCGGCTCACCTGGCGCGCATTGCGGGCGACCTCGGTCATGCCGCGCTTGTGCCCGTCGAGCTCCTCGAGCGTGATCATCGGCAGATAGACGTCGTGCTCCTCGAAGCGGAAGAGCGACGTCGGGTCGTGCATCAGCACGTTGGTGTCGAGCACGAAGAGGGTCGCCGGGCCGCTGCCGCGCGGCCGGCGGGCGCGCCGCGGCTCGGCGGCGGGGGGAGGAGCCCGCCGGGCGAGCGGCGCGTCGGGAAGTCTCGCCGTCACCGGCGGCGCGGCAGGCAAGGTGCCCTCGTTGGACAGCTCGAGGAGCGCCGGAGAGGCCAGCTCGCCGGCCGGCTGCGATCGGCCCGTGCGCTTGCCGGGGCGCGCCGCGGCGGGGGTATCGAAGTCGGCGCGGCTCAGGAAGTCGGCGCGCTTGGCCGGGGGCTTGGGCAGGGGCATCGGAGGCTCGGAAAGGGCGACGGCGGCCGCCCGGTGGCAGGGGATGCGATCGGCTTGCCGACGCGCAATGCAGTTCGCCGGTGCGACGCTGTCGCGGCAGCGTCGGCCAAGCCGCTCAGCCGCTCTTCTTGATGGCCTTGACGGCCTTCAGCACTTCCTCGACGTGGCCGGCGACCGTGAGGCCGCGCCATTCGGCGCGCAGGACGCCGGTGCCGTCGATCAGGAAGGTGCTGCGCTCGATGCCCTTCACCTTCTTGCCGTACATGATCTTGTTCTTGACCACGCCGAACATGTGGCAGAGCTTTTCTTCGGTGTCTGCGATCAACTCGAACGGCAGCTCGAGGTTCTGCTTGAAGCGATCGTGCGAGGCCATGTTGTCGCGCGAGACGCCGAATAGCACGGCGCCGGCCTTGACGAATTCCTTGTAGTGATCGCGGAACTGCATCGCCTCGGTGGTGCAGCCGGGGGTGTTGTCCTTCGGATAGAAGTACAGCACCACGATCTTGCCGCTGTAGGCCTGCGGCGTGAACTTCACTCCTCCTGTTGCAAGCGCCTCGAATTCCGGAACAGGTTTATTGAGTGAAGGCGTCATGAAGCTCTTGTTTTGCTAAAGCCGAGGCGTCACAGGTCAGCCCGGCGCGGGCGTCACCGAATTGGCAACTCGCAATTATAGGGGCTCGCCCCCAGGGTGGCCGGGGCCGCCCGTCAGCGCGAAGCGGGGTCTGCGGTGGTGAAGAGAAGGGCGGCGACGACCGGGCGGCCTTCGGCGAGAAGGACGTTGTAGGTCCGGCACGCTGCCGCCGTGTCCATGGTCTCGAAACCGATGCGGGCGTCGATGAGCGAGCGCAGCAGGGCCGGCGCCGCGAAGCGGATGCGCGGACCGCTGCCGAAGATCACGAGCTCGGGGCGCAGCGCGGCGAGCTGCTCGAAGTGCGCCGGCGTCAGCGCATCGAAGCTTGCGGCATGCCAGGGGCGGACGGCGCCACTCCAGGGCACGACAACGCTCTCGGTGTGCTCGACGCCGTTGACGAGCACCCCTTCGGGGCCGTGGCGCGCGATGGCGTTCTGCCCTTCCATCCGGTCCGCGCGCATTTTCATGACGCGATTATCGGAGCCCTTGCATCTGTCGGCCTGCGCGCCTCGAGCGCCCGCGGGGACGCAAACCCCTGTGGTCAAATGACGGGCTGCCCCGGGGCCGTCCCGGGAGGAGCCTTCGCGTGCAGCCCCTCTACAAGTCCGCCAAGCTGGCCAACGTCTGCTACGACATCCGCGGCCCCGTGCTGGAGAAGGCCCGGCAGATGGAGGAAGAGGGCCAGCACATCATCAAGCTCAACATCGGCAACATCGCCGCATTCGGGCTGGAGCCGCCGCAAGAGATCGTGCAGGACATGATCAGGAACCTTCCCCACGCGGCCGGCTACACCGACTCGAAGGGACTGTTCGCTCCACGCAAGGCGATCGTCCACTACACGCAGCAAAAGCGCGTGCGCGGCGTCGCCGTCGACGACGTGTTTCTCGGCAACGGCGCCTCCGAGCTCATCACGATGAGCATGAACGCGCTGCTCAACGACGGCGACGAGGTGCTCATTCCTGCGCCCGACTACCCGCTCTGGACCGCCTCCGTCGCGCTCTCGGGCGGCACGCCGGTGCACTACCTCTGCGACGAGGCCGGCGGCTGGCTGCCCGACCTCGACGACATCGTCGCCAGGATCACGCCGCGCACGCGCGCCATCGTCGTCATCAATCCGAACAATCCGACCGGCGCCCTCTATCCCGACACGCTTCTGCAAGGCATCGTCGAGATCGCGCGCCGCTACGGCCTGATCGTCTTCGCCGACGAGATCTACGACAAGACGCTCTACGACGGCGCCACCCACACCTCGATCGCCTCGCTCGCCGACGACGTGCTCTTCCTCACCTTCAACGGCCTGTCGAAGAACTACCGCTCGTGCGGCTATCGCGCTGGCTGGATGGTCGTGTCGGGCGAGAAGCGCCATGCGGCCGACTACATCGAGGGCCTCGGCATGCTCGCCTCGATGCGCCTGTGCTCGAACACGCCCGGCCAGCTCGCGATCCAGACCGCCCTCGCGGCTACCAGAGCATCGACGACCTGGTCGCGCCCGGCGGCCGATTGGCGCGCCAGAGGGACCTCGCCCATGAGCTCCTGACGGCGATTCCCGGCGTCAGCTGCGTCAAGCCGAAAGCGGCGCTCTACATGTTCCCGAAGCTCGATCCGAAGCTGTACCCGATCGAGGACGACCAGCAGTTCGCCTACGAGCTGCTCGCCGAGCAGAAGGTGCTGATCGTCCAGGGCACCGGCTTCAACTGGCCGCG
>JBDTJD010000172.1:0-7633 GCA_039935975.1 Caldimonas sp. | reverse complement strand
TGATGCGCCAGATATGCGCCGACGCGCTCCGGCGTGAGCTCTCGCCAGAGGAGCGGCAGCCATTCCGGCCGCCGCGCGATGACGCCCACGTTGGAGATGTCGCCCTTGTCGCCGCTGCGCGCCCACGCGAGTCGGATCAGGGGCACGGACTCGGTCGGCTCGCCGACCTCGGCCGCAGCGCCCGGGGCCGGCCCCTCGCCCTGCGACGTCACCGGCACGACGCCGCCGAAGGCCGCGATTGCCACGTCGCCGCGTTCGTCCCGCGAGGTCCAGCACGCTGGCGCCTCGCGCTTGTCGAGCAGGAACGAGAACGGACGGATCAGCGGCGAGACACCGGGCCGGCCGCCGCCCGGCGATGTCGTTCCCGGCGACCACGACGTCCCGGCCGGCGCGATTTCGCGCGCGAAGATGTCGAGCGCGCGCCGGTCGGCATGATCGGCGACGACGCGCAGCATCACCTCGCGGTTGGCTCTCGCCCGCGAGTGCGGTCCGTACGAGCTCTCGGCGCCGATGACCTCGACGTGGGTCGCCGTGAAGTCGTCGAAGCCGGCCTCCTGCACGAGCCGGCGCGTGCGCGCGACGATCGCCGCGCCCGTGCGCTCGGCCTTGGCCACGGCGTCGATGCCGACGATGACCAGCGTCCCGGCGCAGCGATAGCCCCGCTGGACGGTCGCCGAGACCTTGTAGGTGTCGGTCGGCGGTAGCCCGAGTGCGCCACCGACCCGAACGCGCCCGCCGTCGACCTGCTCGACGACCACCTGGCGGAAGTCGCAGATCACGTCGGGCAGCACGTACGCGCCCGGGTCGCCGATCTCGTAGAGCATCTGCTCGGCGACGGCCGCGCGCGCGATCAGGCCACCCGTGCCTTCCGGCTTGACGATGTCGAACGAGCCGTCGGCGCGGCACTCGGCGATCGGGTAGCCGATGTTCGGCCAGTCGGGCACCGACGCCCAGTCGGTGAAGAGGCCGCCGGTCGCCTGGCAGCCGCATTCGATGATGTGGCCGGCCAGGCTGCCGCCGGCGAGCCGGTCGAACTCGTCGGCGCGCCAGCCGAACTCGTGCATCAGCGGCCCCAGGACAAGGGCGCTGTCGACGACGCGCCCGGTGACGACGATGTCGGCGCCCGCGGCGAGCGCGCGTTCGATCGGCAGGGCGCCGAGGTAGGCGTTGGCGCTGGCGACGCGCGCCGGCAGCGCCGCGCCGTCGTACATGTCGCGCACGCCGCGCGCGGAGAGTTCCGGCACGAGCGCGCCGACGTCGTCGCCTTCGACCACGGCCACGCGCAGCGACAGGCCCGCCGCAGCGATCAGGGCTTCTAGCGCGGCCGCGCACGCGCGCGGATGGACGCCGCCGGCGTTGCTCACGACCTTGATGCCGTGTGCCGCGAGCTCGCCCAGCACGGGCTTCATCGCCACCTCGACGAAATCGGTCGCGTAGCCGAGCTCGGCGTTCTTCATGCGCGCCGCGGCGAGGATCGCCATCGTCGTTTCGGCCAGGTAGTCGAAGACGAGGTAGTCGATCCCGCCCGCGGCGATGAGCTGCGGCGCGGCGACCCGGCTGTCGCCCCAGAACCCCGAGGCGCCGCCGATGCGCACGATCCTGTCCGTCGTCATGAGCGCGTGCCTCCCGTTGCGTCGCGTCGCGAGCGTAGCAACTCGCGCGACCCCGGCGTGACGCGATCGTCCGGCCGCTAAACTCGAACGCCAATTCTTTTTCGCTGCCGCCCGGAGCCGCCCGTGGACCTGCTCGACCCTTCGTCGCTTCCCGATCGCTTCGCGTCGGTCGTCGAGCTCGACGAATTCCTCACCCGCCCGAGCCGCGTGCTCGTCGACGAACTCGCGCGCGTCGAGGGCGACCTCCTGATCCTCGGTGTCGCGGGCAAGATGGGACCGACGCTGGCGCGCCTGGCCAAGCGGGCCACGCCCGCGCGCCGTGTCGTCGGCGTTGCCCGTTTCAGCGACGCATCGGTGCGCGACCGGCTCGCCGCCGACGGCATCGAGACGATCGCCTGCGATCTCCTCGATCGCGTCGCGATCGAGGTCCTTCCCGAGGCGCCGAACGTGATCTTCGCCGCCGGCCACAAGTTCGGCGCGACCGGCAACCCGGGTCTCACCTGGGCGATGAACGTGCACGTGCCGGCGCTCGTCGCCGAGCGTTACCGGCGCTCGCGCATCGTCGCCTTCTCGACCGGCAACGTCTACGGCCTCGCGCCCGTCGGCAGCGCCGGCGCGAACGAGCGCAAGGTGCCGGCGCCGATCGGCGACTACGCCCAGTCGTGTCTGGGCCGCGAGCGCATGTTCGAACACTTCTCGGCGCGCCACGGCACGCCGGGCCGGATCGTCCGCCTCAACTACGCCATCGACATGCGCTACGGCGTCGTCCTCGACATCGCGTCGAAGGTCCATCGCGGCGAGACCGTCGACGTGACGATGGGCCACGTCAACGTGATCTGGCAGGGCGACGCCAACGCGCAGGTGCTCCGCTGCCTTGCTCGCTGCACGACGCCGACGACGCCGATCAACGTCACCGGCCCGGAAACGATCTCGATTCGCTGGCTCGCGCGCGAGCTCGCCCACCGGTTCGGCGTGGAAGCGAAGCTCTCCGGCACCGAGGCCGACACGGCGCTGCTCTCCGACACGACCCTCGCCGCGTCGCTGTTCGGCTACCCGCTGGTGCCACTCGGCCGGATGCTCGACTGGGTCGCCGACTGGGTGAGTTCGGGCGGCGCGAGCTTCAACAAGCCGACCAAGTTCGAGGTCCGCAGTGGCGACTTCTGAGGCGCTCGCAATGGAGCGGCTCGGCGCCGGCGACGTGGCCGCCGGCCTCGCGCTCTCCGACGCCGTCGGCTGGAACCAGACCGCAGCCGACTGGGCGTACTTCATCATCGAAGGCGAAGCGTTCGGCATGCGCGACCAGGCCGGCCGCATCGTGGCGACGGCCGCGGCGCTGCCTTACCAGGGCGGTTTCGGCTGGGTCTCGATGGTCCTCGTCGACGCCGACCATCGCCACGGCGGCATCGCCACCCGGCTGCTCGCCGCCTGCATCGCGGCCCTGCGACGGGCCGGCCGCGTGCCGGTGCTCGACGCCACGCCCGCCGGCGCCGAGGTCTATCGGCGCAGCGGATTCATCTCCGGCTTCACCTTCGATCGCTGGGAGCGCCCCGCGGCGGGCGCGGAGCACGGCGGCGTCCCACGCAGCGATGCCGGCGACCGTCCGATCGAGGCCCGCCGCGGTGCCGACGTCAATGACATCGTCGCGCTCGACAGCGCCGCCCAGCGGGTCGGGCGCGCGGCGCTGCTGCGCGGCTTTCTCGCCCGCGCCGGCACGCACGCGTGGCTTGCCGCGCCGCGCGACGGCTTCGTGATCGCCCGCACCGGTCGGCGCGCGACCCAGGTCGGGCCGGTCGTCGCGGCGCGCACCGCCGATGCGCTGACGCTGGTCGAGAAGGCGCTCGCCGCGAGGCCGGGCCGGATCTTCATCGACGTGCCGGCGCGCGCGACGACGCTGGTGCGCTGGCTCGAGCAGCGCGGCTTCGCGCCGCAGCGCTCCTTCGTCCGCATGGCGCTCGGCGACAACGCGCTGCTGGCTGCAGACCTCCGCATGTTCGCGCTGGCCGGGCCGGAGTACGGCTGATGGCGACCACCGCCGATCTGCTGCTGCGCGAGCGGCTGTTCTCGGGGCTCGCGATCCCGGCCCATCCGCTTGCCCTGGATGCACGGCGCCACCTCGACCGGCGCCGTCAGCGCGCGCTCGCGCGCTACTACCTCGACGCCGGCGCGGGCGGGCTGGCGGTCGGCGTGCACACGACCCAGTTCGCGATCCGCGAAGCCGGGCTCTTCGAAGAGGTGCTGACGCTCGCCGCCGAGACGGCGCGCGACTGGAAGCGCCTGCCGGGTGTCGATCCGGGGCGGCCTCTGCTCGTGGCCGGCGCGTGCGGCCGCACCGTTCAGGCCGTCGCCGAGGCGCGTCTCGCCCGCGGCCTGGGCTACGACGCCGCGCTCCTCAGCCTCGCGGCGATGAAGGGGGCGAGCGACGACGAGCTCATCGCCCACTGCGAGGCGGTCGCCGCCGAAATTCCGCTGATCGGCTTCTACCTGCAGCCGGCGGTCGGTGGCCTCGAGCTCGGCGTGCCGTTCTGGACCCGCTTCGCCGCGCTCGACAACGTCGTCGCGATCAAGGTCGCCCCCTTCAACCGCTACCGCACGATCGACGTCGTGCGCGCCGTCGTCGCGGCGCGCGCCGAAAAGCGCGTCGCGCTCTACACCGGCAACGACGACCACATCGTCCTCGATCTGGTGACGCCGTTCGTGGCGATGCGCGACGGCGCGCCGGTGACGGTGCGTTTTCGCGGCGGCCTGCTGGGCCACTGGTCGGTGTGGACGAAGAGCGCGGTCGGGCTCCTGGAACGCTGCAAGGCGGCGGTCCTGCATCACGAGGAGAGCGGCGCGATCGACAGCGATCTGCTCGGCCTCGACAGCCGCGTCACCGACTGCAACAGCGCCTTCTTCGACGTCGCCAACGACTTCCACGGCTGCATCGCGGGGTGCCACGAGGTGCTGCGGCGCCAGGGCCTTCTCGAGCGGATCGACTGCCTCGATCCCGCAGAGGGCCTCGGCCGCGGCCAGCGCGACGCGATCGATCGCGTGCTGCGCGACCACGCCGATCTTGCCGACGACGACTTCGTCGCGGCGAACCTCGAGCGCTGGCTCGCCTGAGGAGCGTGCGCACGATGAGCAACTCGCCGCCGCACGCGCCCAGGGTCACGGTGCTCGGCGTCGAGGGCTTCGAGCAACCCTTCAAGCTGCGGTTGCCGTTTCGCTTCGGCGTCATCACCGTCACCGAAGGGCGCCAGGTATTCCTTCGCGTCCACCTGCGACTCGAAGATGGCCGCGAGGGCTTCGGCTACGCCGCCGAGATGCTCGCGGCGAAATGGTTCGACAAGAGCCCGGCGCTCAGCGACGCCCAGAACCAGGACCAGCTGCGCCGCTCGATCGAGCTCGCGGCTGCCGCATACAAGGACGCGACGCCGTCGACGCCCTTCGACCTCTTCGCCGACAACTACCGCTACCAGATCCGCGCCGGTCGCGAGCTCGGCCTGCCGCCGCTGGTCGCGGGCTTCGGCAACGCGCTCGTCGACCGCGCCGTGCTCGACGCCGTCTGCCGACTGCTCGGCGTGAGCTTCTGGACGGCGATGCGCAGCAACCTCGCCGGCATGGTCCCGCATCCGGTGATCGCCGACCTCGGCAGCTTCGACTTCACGACGTTCCTGGCTGGTCTCGTGCCGTCGCAGAGCATCGAGGCGCGCCATACCGTGGGCCTCGTCGACCCGATCACGGCCGGCGACCAGGCCACCGCCGAGCGCGTCAACGACGGCTTGCCGGAGACCCTCGAGGAGGTCGTGCGGCGCTACGGCCAGCGCTGCTTCAAGCTCAAGGTGAGCGGCAACCTGCGCGCCGACATCGACCGGCTGACGAAGATCGCCTCGGTGCTCGACGGCATCGCCGGCCCGCTCCACGTCACGCTCGACGGCAACGAGCAGTACGACGACGTCGAGGCTGTCGTCGATCTCTGGACGGCGATGGAAGCCGAGCCGGCGCTCCACAAGCTCTGCGCGGCGACGCTCTTCATCGAGCAGCCGATCAAGCGCCAGGCGGCCCTTTCGCGCAGCATCGCCGCGCTCGCACGCCTGCGGCCGGTGATCATCGACGAGTCGGACGGCGAGCTGGATTCGTTCCCGCGCGCCCGCTCGCTCGGCTATGGCGGCGTCTCGTCGAAGGACTGCAAGGGCTTCTACAAGTCGCTCGTCAACCTCGCGCGCTGCCGCACCTGGAACGCCGAGGGCGGCGAAGGCTCGTTCTTCCTTTCGGGCGAGGACCTGACGACGCAGGCGGGCCTGTCCGTGCAGCAGGACCTGGCGCTCGTGTCGCTCCTTGGCCTGGCCGACGTCGAGCGCAACGGCCACCATTTCATCGATGGCTTCGCCGGCCGGCCGCAGGGCGAAAGCCTCGCGTTCCTGCAGGCGCATCCGGATCTCTACGTCGAGGAGGACCGGCGCGTGCGACTCAGGATCGTCGGCGGCCGGCTCGCCCTCGGCTCGCTCGAATGCCCGGGCTTCGGCAGCGCCGTCGTGCCTGACCTGTCGACGACGGCGCCGATGCCGAGGTCGCAATGGACGGCGCCGGCGCCATGACCGCCGCCGCGACGATCGACGACGTCGACCTCGGCTTCTACCGCCACCAGGGCCATCTCACCGTCAACGGCGTCTTCGGTGCGGCCGAGACCGACGCGGTCATCGCCGACATCGAGGCCTGGGGCGAGTCCTTCCTCGCCGAGCTGCCGCCGGAGCAACGCGCCTGGTACGTCGACGGCAACGTGCGCGCGCGAACCGTGCTGCGAAAGCTCGACAACCCGCACGCGCACCGTGCCGCGATCGTTGCGCTCGCGCGCGACCCGCGTCTCGTCGCGCTCGTCGAGCGCCTACTCGGCCCCGGCGTGTCGGTTTACTTCAGCCAGATCTTCTTCAAGCCGCCGGAGGGCGGTGGCCCGAAGCCGGCGCATCAGGACAATTTCTATTTCGGCCCGACCGACCTCGATGGCGTCGCCACCGCCTGGATCGCGCTCGACGACGCGACGCTCGAGAACGGCTGCCTCTATTTTGGCGACGGCAGCAACGCCGGCCCGGTCTACGGCCATGTCGCGCCCGACGCCGAGCCGTTCAACCTGCAGCTTCCTCCGGCCGTCCTCGACAAGCAGCCGATGACGCCGGCGCCGGTTCGCAAGGGTGGCGTGAGCTTTCATCACGGCAACACCTTCCACCAGTCGGGGCCGAATCACAGCACGCAATGGCGACGCGCCTGCGCGCTTCACTACGTGAGGAACGGCGTCGAGTTCGCGACGCCGGCGCTGCCCTACGACCACACGCTGAAGATGCGCGTGACCTGAGCCGCGCAGCGCTCACTCCATGCCGAGCAGCTTGTAGATCCGGCGCGTGTAGACGCCGAAGGCCTCGTGCGTCTTCATGTCGAGCGTGCGCGGCCGCGGCAGCTCGATCGCGAAGTCGTCGGCCATGCGCGCCGGGCCCGCGGTGAAGACGACGACGCGGGTGCCCAGGAACACCGCCTCAGAGATTCCGTGGGTGACGAAGAGGATCGTCTTGCCGGACTCCTTCCAGATGCGCAGGAGCTCGAGGTTCATCTTCTCGCGCGTCAGCGCATCGAGCGCGCCGAAGGGCTCGTCCATCAGCACGAGCTTCGGGTCGTGGACGAGCGCGCGCGCGATCGAGGCGCGCTGCTGCATGCCGCCCGAGAGCTCGTAGGGTCGCTTCGACTCGGCGCCGGCGAGGCCGACCAGCGCGAGCAGGCCCATCGCCCGTTCGCGGCTCTCCTTCATCGGCAGGCCGAGGATCTCCGCCGGCAGCAGGACGTTGTCGATGATCGTCCGCCACTTCAGGAGCAGCGGCTGCTGGAACACCATGCCGATGTCGCGGCTCGGATCGAAGGGATGGGCGGGCGAGCCGATCTTCACCGTGCCGGCGTCGTGCGGATGCAGGCCGGCCAGGATCTTGAGCAGCGTGCTCTTGCCGCAGCCCGACGGGCCGACCAGGCAGGCGAGCTCGCCCGCCATCACGTCGAAG
>JBDTJD010000171.1:0-5585 GCA_039935975.1 Caldimonas sp. | reverse complement strand
TGGCAGCCGATGCCGGCCTGCGCGCGCGAGCCTTCGGGCACCTTCGTCGAGGTGTTGTGCGGGCAGCCGGCGCAGAAGTACGGCACGCGCTTGACGGCGTCGCCTTCGTTCGAGAGCAGCTCGGGGACGGTGAAGTCGCGCACGAGTTCGCGCCGGTCGAGCTCGGGGAAGCGCGCCGCCAGCCACGCGGCGACGATCTCGATCAGCCGCGACGGCCGCAGCTCGCCGAGCTCGGAGACGAGCGGCCGGCCGCTGGCGTCGTGCTTGCCGACGATCTTCGGCCGCACCGCGCGGTTATAGAACTGGTCGCGCAATTGCTGCTCGACGAGACCGGCCTTCTCCTCGATCACGAGGATCTCGTCGAGGCCGTCGGCGAACGCGTCCATCCGCGACGGCTCGATCGGAAAGGCCAGGCCGATCTTGTGGATGCGCACACCCGCCGCGGCAAGCGCATCGAGCGGAATGTCGAGCCGTCGGAACACCTCGAGCAGGTCGAAGTGGGCCTTGCCGCAGGTGACGATGCCGACCGCGGCGCGCGGCGCGACGACGATGTCGCGATCGATCGCGTTGACCTTCGCGAATGCGCGCACGGCGCCGAGCTTGGCGTGAACGCGCTGCTCGATCTTCAGCGATGGCAGGTCGGGCCAGCGGTAGTGCAGGCCGTCGGCGGGCGCGACGAAGCCGGTGGCGGCCGTGACCTCGGCGGCGCTTTTCCAGGCGGAGACGCGCGCATTGGTCTCGTCGAGATCGACGGTCGAGCCGCTCTCGACCACCTCCGAGAGCGCCGTGAAGCCGACCCAGTTGCCCGAGAAGCGCGACAGCGCCCAGCCGTACAGGCCGAACTCCAGGTACTCGGCGACGTTGGCCGGCGCGACCACCGGCATGTGCCACGACTGCATCGTGAGATCGCTCTGGTGCGGCATCGACGAGGAGACGCAGCCGTGGTCGTCGCCGGCGACCACCAGGACGCCGCCGTGCGGCGACGAGCCGTAGGCGTTGCCGTGCTTGAGCGCATCGCCGGCGCGGTCGACGCCCGGGCCCTTGCCGTACCACATCGCGAAGACGCCCTCGGCCGTGCGCTCGGGGTCGGACTCGACGCGCTGCGTGCCGAGCACCGCCGTCGCGCCGAGCTCCTCGTTGATCGCCGGCAGGAACTTCACCCCAGCCGCATCGAGCCGCTTGGCCGCCTTCCAGGCTTGCTGGTCGACCATGCCGAGCGGCGAGCCGCGGTAACCGCTGATGAAGCCGCGCGATGCCAGACCGGCCACCGCGTCGAGGCGGCTCTGCATCAGCACCAGACGGATCAGCGCCTGCGTGCCGGTGATGAACACCGTGCCGGCGTCGGCGCCGAGGTTGTCGGCAAGTGCGTAGTTCGGGCGGGCGAGCAAAGCAGGCATGGCGACCCTAACGAAGCGGTGGTTCGGTCGCTGAATCTAACCGAGACAGGGAAGAATGGGCTGCTGTTTGACCCGCGATGACGGCAGTTCGTAGAATGCCATTCTCTTTGGAACAAGAATTAGCGATGTACGTTCTCGACGACAAGGACCGCGCGATCCTCCATCAGCTCCAGCGCGACTCGCGCCAGACCGTGCAGCAGCTCGCCGCCGCCGCGGGCCTCTCGGCGACGCCGTGCTGGAAGCGGATCAAGGACATGGAAGCTGCCGGCGTGATCAAGGGCTACGGCGCAACCGTCGACCGCGAGAGCGTCGGCCTGGCGCTCTGCGTCCTCGCCGAGGTGAACCTGACGCAGCACACCGAGACCACGGTGCGCGAGTTCGAGCGCGCCGTCGCCGACTGCCCGCAGATCGTGAGCTGCCACAGCACGACGGGCGCCGCCGACTACACGATCATGGTGCTGGTCGAGGACATCAAGGCCTACGAGCACTTCCTCCACGACACGGCGTTCAAGCTGCCAGGCGTCACCCACATCCGCTCGAGCGTCGTCCTGAAGGAAGTGAAGGCCGCCGCCGGCGTGCCGATCGCCGCCGCCCGGCGCGAGGCGCCGCGCAAGGCCCGCGTCAGGGCTTCACGAACCTGAACACGAACTCGTCCTTGGGCATCGGCGGATCGGGCTCCTCGCGGTCGCGCGGGTCGGCGCGGTTGCGCAGGAACAGGCCCTCGTCGGCGAGCCTGAAGCCGGCCGCTTCGACCTCGCGACGCAGGAACGCCTCGTCGATGCGGTGCAGCGTCGACGCCACCGAGATGCCGGTGCCGGGCTGCGCCGAGTGGTCGGCGACGACGTAGACACCGCCCGGCTTGAGCGCCCGGAACACCGCCGCGTTCATTCGCGCGCGGTCGATCGGCAGGTAGGTGAGGTCGTGGTAGTTGAACATCAGCGTGACGACGTCGAGTCCCGCCGTCGCGCGCTCGGCCGGCACCGGATCCTCGAACGGCCGCTCGACCGCGACGATGCGCGCTGTCGCCGGTTTCTTCGCCCGCTCGGCGAGCGCCATCGCGCTGGTGCGGCGCGCCGCCGCGCCGCTGGCGGCCGGCGCCGGCGGCCGGCTCTGCCCGTAGACGATGCCGGTCGGCCCGGCCGCACGCGCCAGCAGCTCGGTCGTGTAGCCGCCGCCGGCGCTCAGGTCGAGTGCGACCATGCCGGGGCGAACGCCGATGAAGGCGAGCATCTCGGCCGGCTTGCGGCGCACGTCGTTCCTGCGATCGGCGTCGCTCCGGTCGGGACTGGCGACGATCGTGTCGAGCTCGGCCGCCGACAGCGGCTTGGCACCCGCGTCCGCGCCGGAGAGGCCGTCGGCCGCGCACGCCGCGAGCGCGCATACACAGGCACCGACGAAAGCGCCGGCGAGGGCGCGACGAACGATCGATGACGGCGTCATCGCCCTAGCGTCCAAGGCGCGACTCGAGCGACGCGATGCGCTCGAGCAGATCGATCGCCAGCGCCACGCCCGAGGCATTGAGCTCGAGGTCGCGGCTCAGCCGCGACGCCAGTCGCACCCGGGTCAGCGAACTGCCCGCGAAACGCCACTCGGCGCGCGAGCGGCCGATCGGCTCGAGCACGCCTTCGAGCACCCAGTGCTCGATCTGCTCTTCCGACGCCTCGCAGGCCCGGCCGAGCTCGACCAGGGTGAGCTCGACGTTCTCTTCGACGACGGTGCCGCACAAGGCGGTGGAGATTGCTCGACTCATGTCAGGTCACCTTTGCAGATGAGCGCGCGGCCGGAAATCGGGAAAGGCCTTGGCCAGGTTTTCGTATGCCGCCTGCGCCGCGTCGCTGTCGGCCTTCGGCGGCACGATCTGCAACACGGCGTAGAGATCGCCCGGGGTCTTGCCGGGCAATCCGCGGCCCTTCAGGCGCAGCTTCCTGCCCGCCGTCGAGCCCTTGGGCACCGTCAGCTGCAACGTGCCCTCGGGCGTCGGCACGTCGACGCCCGCGCCGAGCGCCGCCTCCCAGGGCGCGAGCGGCAGGTCGACGTAGACATCGGCGCCGTCGACCCGGTAAAAAGGGTGCGGCCCGAACTCGATCTCCAGGTACAGATCGCCCGCCTTGGCACCGCCGATGCCGGCGGCCCCCTGGCCGGCCAGGCGCAGGTGCTGACCGGGCCGGATGCCCTTCGGGATGTGGACGTCGAGCGTGCGCTCCTGCAGCGCAACGCGGCCGTCGGCGCCTTCGACCGGCGCGCGCAGGGTCACCTGGCGCTCGGCGCCGCGATAGCTGTCCTCGATGTCGATCAGCACCTTGGCGTGGTGGTCCTCGCCCTGGACGTTGACGCGTCGACGAGGACCGGCGCCGGTGCCGGCACCGCCCATGCCCGAGCGACGCCCGAACAGGCTCTCGAAGAAATCGCTGGCGTCGAAGCTCTCGCCGCCGCCGTTGCCGAACGGCGATCCGCTGCCGCCGCGGAACTCGAAGCCCTCGTCCCAGTTGGGCGGCGGCTTGAACTCCTGGCCTGCCTTCCAGTTGCTGCCCATCTGGTCGTAGGCGGTGCGCTTCTCCGCGTCCTTCAGAACCTCGTTGGCCTCGTTGATCTCCTTGAAGCGCGCCTCGGCGTCGGCGACCTTGCTGACGTCGGGGTGGTACTTGCGGGCGAGCTTGCGGTAGGCGTGCTTGATCTCGTCCTGCGTGGCCGTGCGCGGCACGCCGAGGGTCTCGTAGTAGTCCTTGTATTTCATGAGGGGCTCGCGGCGAGCTCGGGGGCGGCAGCGTCGCACGGCGCCATCAGCGCCTCGGTCGCCGCCTGCAGCGTGACGTGGCCGATCGAGAAGCGATCCTTCAGACGCGTCGCCGCGTCCCGGAAGAACGCATCGTCGGGGTGACCGGCCGGCATCACGAGATGTGCCGTGAGCGCGACCTGCGTCGTGCCGGTCGCCCAGACGTGGAGGTCGTTGACGCAGGCGACGCCGGGCAGCGCCGACAACTCGGCGCGGACGGCTTCGAGGTCGATCGAGGACGGCACGCCATCGAACATGAGGTGCAGGGAGTCGCGAAACAAGCCCCAGGTGCCGACCAGGATGACGAGGGCGATCGCCAGCGTCACCGCCGGGTCGAGCCAGTTCCAGCCGAAGCGCGCCGTCAGCGCCGCCGCGACGACGACGCCGGCCGAGACGGCGGCGTCGGCCGCCATGTGCAGGAACGCGCCGCGCGCGTTCAGGTCGCCATGGCGGTCGCGCAGGAAGAGCAGCGCCGTTGCGGTGTTGACCGCAATGCCGATCGCCGCGACGACCATGACCACGGTGGAGTCGACGGCCGCCGGCGCCGCGAGCCGGCCGATTGCCGCCCAGGCGAGCGAGCCGATCGCGACCAGCAGGATCAGCGAGTTGGCGAACGCGGCGAGGATCGACGCCCGTTTCCAGCCGTAGGTGTGGCGCTCGTCGGGTGCGAGCCGGCCGGCGAAGGCGCCAGCCCAGGCGATGACGAGGCCGAGCACGTCGCCGAGGTTGTGCCCGGCGTCGGCCAGAAGGGCGAGCGAATCGGCACGCCAGCCGTAGAAAGCCTCGACGACGACGAAGACGAGGTTGATGCCGATGCCGATCGCGAAGGCCCGATCGAGGCTCGGCGTGCCGTGCGCGTGGCCATGTGCGTGACCCTGCGAGTGGCCGGGGGAATGCTCGTCTACTTGGCCATGGCCGTGGTCATGGCCACGGGCCGCCGCATCGGATTCGCTCATGGCGCGGGTCGTCGGAGGGTCAGCCTGCGAGCCGCGCGCGCATCGCGTCGATCACGGCACGGTAATCGGGCGCGCCGAAGATCGCGCTGCCAGCAACGAAGGTGTCGGCACCGGCATCGGCTGCGGCACGGATGTTGTCGACCTTGATGCCACCGTCGACCTCGAGCCGGATGTCCCGGCCGCTCGCCTCGATGCGCCGGCGCGCGTGCTCGATCTTCTTCAGCGCCGACGGGATGAAGCTCTGGCCTCCGAAGCCCGGGTTGACGCTCATGACGAGGACGAGGTCGATCTTGTCGATCACCCAGTCGAGCAGGTCGAGCGGCGTGCCCGGGTTGAAGACGAGCCCGGCCTGGCAGCCGCCTTCCTTGATGAGCTGGATCGTGCGGTCGACGTGCCGGCTCGCCTCGGGATGAAAGCTCACCCGATCGGCGCCGGCGTCGATGAAGGCCTGGGCCAGCG
>JBDTJD010000170.1:0-2649 GCA_039935975.1 Caldimonas sp. | reverse complement strand
GGCTCGGGCACGGGCGTGTGGAGCATGAGCGAGCAGGTGCGCGCCGGCACGCTCAAGCTCGAGCAGTTCTTCGACGCCGAGAGCTGCATGCACCGCAGCCACGGCCACTGCATGACGATGGGCACGGCCAGCACGATGGCCTCGATGGTCGAGGCGCTCGGCCTCGGCCTGCCGGGCAACGCCGCCTATCCGGCGGTCGACGGGCGTCGCAACGTGATCGCACGCTCGGCCGGCCGGCGCATCGTCGAGATGGTCTACGAAGACCAGACGATCTCCGACATCCTGACGCGCGAGGCGTTCGAGAACGCGATCGTCACGCTCGCGGCGATCGGCGGCTCGACCAACGCCGTCATCCACCTCATCGCCATCGCCGGCCGGCTCGGCGTCAAGCTCAACATCGACGATTTCGATCGTCTCGCGAGCGAGCTGCCCTGCCTCGTCAACCTGCAGCCCTCGGGCACCCACCTGATGGAGGACTTCTGCTACGCCGGCGGCCTGCCGGTGGTGATGAAGGAAATCTCGTCGTTGCTGCACCTCGGCGCGGTCACGGCCAATGGCAAGACGATCGGCGAGAACATCGAGGGCGCGGAAAACTTCAACACCGACGTGATCAAGCCGTTCGACGCACCGTTCAAGGCCCGCGCCGGAATTGCCGTGCTGCGTGGCAACCTCGCGCCGCGCGGCGCGATCATCAAGCCGAGCGCGGCAACGCCGGCGCTCATGAAGCATCGCGGTCGCGCCGTCGTCTTCGACACCATCGAGGACTTTCACCACCGCATCGACGACGAGAACCTGGACATCGACGAGACCTGCGTGATGGTGCTGCGCAACTGCGGCCCGAAGGGCTATCCCGGCATGGCCGAGGTCGGCAACATGCCGCTGCCGCCGAAGGTGCTGAGGAAGGGGATCACCGACATGGTCCGAATCAGCGACGCGCGCATGAGCGGCACCGCCTACGGCACCGTCGTCCTGCACACGACGCCGGAGGCGGCCGCCGGCGGACCGCTGGCGGCCGTGCGCACGGGCGACTTCATCGAGCTCGACGTCGCGAATCGGCGCATCCACCTCGACATCAGCGACGCCGAGCTGGCCGAGCGCATGAAATCGTGGAAGGCGCCGGCGCCGCCGCTCGGCAGCGGCTACTGGAAGCTCTACGTCGACACCGTGCTGCAAGCCGACCAGGGTGTCGACCTGGACTTTCTCGTCGGCCGTCGCGGCGCCTTCGTGCCGCGGCCGGACCATCCGGAGCCCGAGGGTGAAGGCGGTCCCCTCGGCGCGTTCGTGCCGCGCGACAACCACTGAACACGGCCGGACACGGCCGTTGACGCGCGCGACAACCAGCGACACGTAGCTTCACGGTTCGGCGGATCTGCCGACAGCCGCCAAGGTTACTTTCCGACGTTCGCCAGGACCCGCCCCATCGATGATGAACGAGTCATCGATTCAGGAGAGACGCATGTCCACGACCTTCAAAAGGCTCGCCGTCATCGCCGCCGCGACGGCATCTCTGGCCGTTCTTGCGCCAGTCACCCAGGCCGCCGACGTCTTCGTCCGCATCGCACCGCCGGCGCCGCGCACCGAGGTGGTTCCCGCAGCGCGCCGCGGCTACGTCTGGACGCCGGGTTACTGGAACTGGAACGGTCGCCGATACGTCTGGTCGCGAGGCGTCTGGGCGCGCGAGCGCCGTGGCTATGTCTACAACGCACCGGTCTGGGAACAGGACGGCAGTCGCTGGCGCCTTCGTCGCGGCGCCTGGGGCCGCGGCGACCGCGACCACGACGGCATCCCCAATCGCTTCGACAACCATCCGAACAACCCGCATCGGCCCTAGCCATCGCCCAATGCGCCCGGCTTCAGAAACCTGAGCCGGGCTGCATCAGAAACTCGAGCTCCTCGGCCGTCGACAGACGGCCGAGGATCGCGTTTCGGTGCGGGAAGCGTCCGAAGCGCTCGATCACGTCACGGTGCTTGTGCGCGTAGTCGAGCACCGTCTGCTGCCCAGGGTCCTCGGCGACGAGGCGGGTGAACAGGCGCACCGCCTCGTCCTGCATCGCCATCCCCTCGGCATGCTCGAACGGAAGGTAGACGAACGGCCGCATGAAGCCCGGCAGGACCTCGTCGGACCGCTCGCCCACCATCCGGCTTGCCGCCGCCAGCGCACGCGCATCGCCGGCGAAGGCGCGCGGCGTGCCGCGAAAGGCGTTGCGGGTGAGCTGATCGAGGAGAAGGATCTGCGCCAGGGCCGAGTGAGGCTCCTCGGCCCAGGGATCCAACTCGCCGCGCAGCGCCTGCTCGATCGCCGGGCCGAACCGCTCCCGCACCTCGGCATCGAAGGCGTCGTCCTTTGCGAACCAGACCTTGCGGGCCCGGCCGTGCTCGGCATCACCGGGCGTGCCGAACCAGAAGTCGAGCACCGACCGGGCGTCGGCCGGAACCGTCGCGTTCATCGCGGCTCGGGCGACAGGCGGACCGGCGTGATCTCGACCGAGCGCGAGCCGTCGGCGACGAAGATGACTCCGTCTTGTCGATTGACCTGCAGTCGCATGCCGCGTTGCGCGAGCGCCGCGAGCTCGCGGCTCTGCTCGGAAGGAATCTGCCAGGCTTCGACGTTGCCGGCGCGGCCGACCCGGTTTCCGAGGCCGGCCCACC
>JBDTJD010000169.1:0-6689 GCA_039935975.1 Caldimonas sp. | reverse complement strand
GCTTGAACGCTTTGGCGCCGACGGCGGGTCGGCGGCAGGCATGCGGGGTTTGCGCCGGCGTGGCGCTGCGCGTGCCTGAACTGTCACACTCGGCCTCCTGATTGCTCCTTTTGCCTTCGGGCGGGCAACAGCCGGACGCCCGGTCTTTCGCCATGCACACGCTCCTGCCCACTCCAAGGATTCCTTGAATCCGTCATCGAGCAGCAACGGGTCGCCGAGCGGCCTCTCGTTCCCGGTGGTCGGGCTCGGCGCCTCTGCGGGCGGCCTTCAGGCGCTCATCCAGTGCCTGGAGAGCCTGCCGGCCGACCCGGACATGGCGTTCGTCGTCATCCTTCATCTCTCGGCCTCGCATGAAAGCAACGCCGCGGCGATCCTGCAGCGGGCCACTCGCATGCCGGTCCGCCAGGTGACGGCGGTCACGGCGATCGAGCGAAACCACGTCTACGTGATCCCGCCGACGCACAGCCTGTCGATGTACGACGGGCACCTCGGCCTCAGCGTCGCGGAGAAGGACAAGGGGCGGCACGTCGCCATCGACCTGTTCTTCCGCACACTGGCCGACGCCCATCGCGAGCGGTCGGTCGGGGTCGTGCTTTCGGGAACCGGCAGCGACGGCGCGGTCGGCCTGGCCCGGATCAAGGAGAAGGGCGGAATCGTCATTGCCCAGAGCCCCGGGGAAGCCGAGTACTCGGGGATGCCGGAAAGCGCCATCGCCACCGGCAAGGTCGACTTCGTGCTGCCGGTGGCCGACATCGCGCAAAAGCTGGTCGACCTGTGGGCGAGCTCGCGCCGGATCGAGCTGCCGGCCGACGATTCCACCGGCCTCGATGTCCTGCCTCCCTCGGCGCCCCTTGCCGCCGAGGAGGCCCTGCGCGGGGTGCTCGCCATCCTGCAGCGCAAGACCGGGCACGATTTCAAGCACTACAAGCGGGGAACGGTGCTGCGCCGGATCGAACGGCGGCTTCAGGTGAACGCGATCCAGACGCTGCCCGACTATCGCGATTTCGTCGAGGCCAACGCGGACGAGGCGCGAGCGCTGCTCGCCGACATGCTGATTGGGGTGACCAACTTCTTTCGCGACCGGGAATCGTTCGAGGCGTTCGAGCGGGATGTCGTGCCCTCGCTCCTGCAGGCCGCGGCTGCCGACGAGCAGATTCGCGCCTGGGTCGCTGGCTGCTCGACCGGCGAGGAAGCCTATTCGTTCGCCATCCTGCTGAGCGATGCCCTGGCCCGCGCCAGGCAGACGTATCAGCTCCAGGTCTTCGCCACCGACATCGACGGGCAGGCGCTGGCCTCGGCGCGCCTGGGCCGCTATCCCGAGGCGATCGTCACCGACGTTCCGCCGGCGTTCCTGCGCGACTCCTTCAGCGCCGTGGCAGGCGGCTACCAGGTCAGCGAAGTCGTGAGGAAACGCGTCCTCTTCGCCGTCCACAACCTGCTGCGCGACCCGCCGTTTTCCCGGCTCGACCTCGTCAGCTGCCGCAATCTTCTGATCTACCTCGACCGCGAAACCCAGAAGGACGTCCTGCAGACCTTCCATTTCGCGCTGCGACCAGGCGGCTACCTGTTCCTGGGCGGCTCCGAGACCGCCGACGCGGCGTCCGACCTGTTCGAGCCGGTCGACCGCAAGCACCGCATCTATCGATCGGTGCCGAGGACGCGTGCGCGCAACCTGCCTGCCTTTCCCCTGGGCGGCGTGGCCCATCATCCCGAGCGGGTGCGGACCCCGCCGTCGGCGAAGCCGCCGGCCAAGCCCGTCGGCATCGCCGAGCTTCATCAGCGCGCCGCCTTCGACGACGATGCCACGGGCACCGTGGTCGTCGGCCCGGACCTCGAGATCCTGCACACGTCGCCCGGCGCCGGCCAGTTTCTCCGCTTCGCCGAAGGGAGTCCGACCCGTCACCTGCTGAGCATCGTCCAGCCCGAGTTGCGCTCGGAGCTGCGACTGGCGCTCTTCGAGCTGTCACAGGGCAACGAGCGCGTGGCGCCGCCTCCCGTGCGGGTGGGCGCCGACGGTCAGACGGGCCAGGTCCGCATGGCGCTGCAGCGGCTTCACGGTGACTGGCCGGCCGAGACGATCCTGATCCGCTTCTCGCGCGAGCCGGTGCAGGCCGCCACGCTGCCGGTCGCCGGAGAGCCGGTGCTGGCCCAGATGGAGCAGGCGCTGCAGCGCAAGGACGAGCAGCTGCAGTCGGCCGTCGCCCAGTTCAGCCTGACCACCGAGGACCTCAAGTCGTCGAACGAGGAGCTGCAGGCGCTCAACGAGGAACTGCGATCGGCCAGCGAGGAGCTCGAGACCAGCAAGGAGGAGCTCCAGTCGACCAACGAGGAGCTGATCACCGTCAACGTCGAGCTCAAGACGAAGGTCGACGAGACGGCACAGGTCAACGACGACTGGGAAAACCTCCTGCGAGGCAGCGAGATCGCGGTGGTCTTCGTCGATTCGCATCTGCGCATCAAGCGGTTCACGCCGGCGACGACGGCGATCTTCAACCTGATCGGTTCGGACGTCGGCCGCTCGCTCCTCGACATCACCCACAAGCTCGACTACGACGCGCTCGTGGCCGATGTGGAAGAGACGTTCCGGACCTTGCGCAGGGTGGAGCGCGAGGTCAAGAGCAGCGACGGGCGCTGGCTCCTGGCCCGCATGCTTCCCTACCGCACCGGCGAGGACCGCATCAGCGGGGCCGGCCTGACCTTCATCGACATCAGCAGCCGCGTCTTCGCGGAAAGCAGCATGCGGCTGGGCGAGGAGCGGCTGCAGCTCGTGGCTCAGTCGATCCCCGAGTTCGCCATGCTGACGACCGACAGCGAAGGACGGGTCGCGAGCTGGAGCGCGGGCGCGCAGAGCCTGTTCGGCTACTCGGAAGCCGACATCCAGGGACGCTCTCTCGACATCATCTTCACCGAGGAAGACCGCGCTGCGGGCGTGCCCGAGGAAGAGCGGCGGCGCGCGAGCGAGTCCGGCCGGTCCCCGGGCGAGCGGTGGCATGTCCGAAAGGACGGCAGCCGCTTCTACGCGAGCGGCGTCCTGGCCCGCCTCGACCTCGGCAAAGTGCGCGGCTTCGCCAAGATCGCGCACGACATCACCGAGCTCCATCGGCGCCAGGGCGAGGGCGCGGCGGCCATCGACGCGGCCCAGGCCGCTGCGCGGCTGAAGGACGAGTTCCTCGCCGTGATGTCGCACGAGCTCAAGCACCCGCTCAACCTCATCCACGTCAACGCCCAGCTGCTCCTCAACCTGCCGGAAACCAGGGCGATCGCCGCCGTCCGCAAGGCGGGCGAGAACATCGAGCGCAGCGTGGTCATGCAGGCCCGGATCATCGACGACCTGCTCGATCTGTCCCGGATCAAGGCCGGCAAGCTGACGCTCGACCTGGCGCCGGTAGAGCTGGCCCAGGCTCTGGAGCCCAGCCTGCGCTGGGCGCTCGAGCAGGCGCGCGCCAAGGGCCTCGAGCTCCACTACACGATGCCGTCGGAGCCGATCTACGTCCGTGCCGATGCCGTGCGGCTGGAGCAGGTCGTCATGAACCTGCTGAGCAACGCGTTGAAGTTCACCGCGACGGGCGGAAAGATCGAGGTCAGGCTCAGCGAGGAAGACGACGCCGTCGTCCTCGAAGTCGCCGACAACGGTCGCGGCATCTCGCCGTCGTTCATGCCGCACGTCTTCGCGATGTTCGAGCAGGAGGAGCACGGCGCCTCCCGGCGCGAGGGTGGCCTGGGCATCGGGCTCGGTCTCGCGCGCGAGCTGGTCGAACTGCACGGCGGTCGGGTCGAGGCGTCTTCGCCCGGCCCGGGACTCGGCTCGACCTTCACCGCGCGTCTTCCCGTGCACGAGCGAAGCGCGTTCGTCCCTCTCGCCACCGCTGCGCCCGACACGAGTCCGTTCGCGGGCCAGCGCATCCTGGTCGTGGACGACGACCCCGATGCCATCGAGACCTTCGCCATGCTGCTTCGGCTCGAGGGCGCCGACGTGACCGAGGCCCTCAACGGAGCCGACGCGCTGCGCATCTGCGAAAGAGCGACTTTCGACATGATCATCTCGGACATCGGCATGCCGGTGATGGACGGCTCGCAGATGATGAGCCGGCTCCGGCGCGAGCCGGGAACCAAGCACGTTCCGGCGATCGCGCTGACCGGCTACGGCCGACCGCAGGACGTGCAGTCGGCGCTCGTTGCAGGCTTCACGGCGCATCTGCCCAAGCCGGCGGACATGAGCAAGCTGCGAGCTTTGGCGGCCGAGTTGCTTTCCCGGAAGGCCTGAGGGGCTACCGCGCTCGGTTGCCTGTCCTGGATCTCGGAGCGGGCGATTCAACGGGGTCGGCGCCCTGCCGATTCATCTCTGCGCGGGCGTCGTCACGACCGGCGAGGCGGGCCAGAAGCTCATGGGTCAGGGCCACCTGCGTAGCCAGGGCAAATCTGTCCTCGGCGCGCTCGCGGGCAGCGTCCCCTGCTGCCTGGCGGAGGGCGGCGTCTCGCACCAGCTCGAGAACGTGCGAAGCAATGCCGTCGCCGTCACCGGCCTCCACGAGCCAGCCCGTGACGCCCTGCAGAAGCAGTTCCGCCATTGCGCCCACCCTGCAGGCCACCACGGGCAGCCCGCTCGCCATCGCCTCGATCACCGCCAGGGGCATGGCCTCGCTGCGCGAGGACGAGACGACGACATCGAGCTCGGCGAAGACGCGAGGCATCGGCATCTGCAGACCGGCGAAGTGAACACGGTCGGCGAGCTGGAAGCGCTCTACGAAGATTTCCAGCTGCGGCTGCATCGGACCTTCGCCGACGAGCACGAAGTGGACGTCGGGCCGTGCCGCGTGGATGGCCAGGGCGGCGCGAACAAACACGTCCGGGCCCTTCTCCCACGCGAGCCGCCCGACGAAACCGACGAGCAAGGTGCCGACATCCAGTCCGAATCGCTTGCGAACGGCGCCCAGCCGCGGCAGGCCCGGCGCGAACACCTGCGTGTCGACGCCGTTGGGCACCCGGTGGAGGCGCTTGGGGTGAACGCCGACCCCGAGGGCGTGGAGGTAGCTCTGCCGGGTCACCGTCAGGAGATGGGTCGATGCGGTGCGATGCACCTCGAGATCGGCGAGCGTCAGCTGGCGGCCGTGGATCGTCGCCAGCACCGGCTTGTCGACGAGCCGGCCGACGATGCCGCCCATCACGTGCGCATTGGGCAGATGGGTGTGGATCACGTCGACTGCATTTGCCGTCGCCAGCGAGCACGCGAGCTGGATGGCCTGCCAGGAGGGATCGTCGGTCACGCTGCCGATCACGACGTCTGCGCCGAGCGCTCGAAGTCGTTCCGTGAACGGACTTTCAAACGGGCAGAGCGCCGTCACCCCGACCCGCTCCGGCGGGAAGCCCTGGACGAGTCGTTCGACGCTAGCCTCCATGCCCCCAGCGATGGCGTTGCCGGTGATCTCCAGGACATGGAGCCGACTCACGGCGCCGGGCAGGACAGCGGTCATCGCCATGGCGGTCGGCGCCTGTCAACAGCAGACATCGGTACGGCGCGGCCTGAACGGCGTACCGGCCGGATCGTCGTTCACCGAGGCTGGCGGATCGGACGAGTCCGCCGGCGGCGAAGCACCTAGCCCGAGCCAGGCCGCCGCCGTGCCGCCCAAGATGCGCGCGCGTGCAGCGGCATCGACGCCGAGATCGTCGAGCAGCACGCTCACCCAGCCCATGCGCTCGGCGATGTGCGCGCCGCTGCAGGGCAGGAAGCAGTCGCTGCCGAACTGGAGCGACTCGGCCCCGAGCAGCTCGAGGGCGCGCCCGAGAGCCTCGTGTCGATAGGGCGGCGGTGGCCCGAACGAGATATCGAAGCGAAACATCGCGTCGTCGGGCGGCACGCCATGAATGCGATCGATGAGCCCCACGGCGATCGCCTCGTCCACCCAGGGCCAGCCGAGATGTGCGAGCGTCACCTTCAGGCCCGGGTGGTCGCGCAGCGCCTCGAAGAAGGTGGGCCGGCAAAAGCGTCCGGAGCGCCCGTCGATGAAGATGCCGCTGTGGAACAGCAGCGGAATGCCGAGGCGCCGCGCTTCGGCAAACACCGGCTGCACCGCGGCGTCGTACGGGTACCAGCCGGTGGGCACCATCTTCGCGCCGGAAAGGCCGAGCGTTTCCACCGCCTCGCGCAGATGCATCGGCGCCTGCGGATCGCGCGGATCGACGACCGCGAAGCCGACGAGTCGATCGCGGTGGCCCCGCACCAGCGCCGCGAGGTGGGCATTGGCACGCGCGAGCGAGGCACCGTCGTCGAGCGAGTACCCCTTGCTCAGGAACGGCGCGAGCAGAACCCCGACATCGACGCCTGCGTCGTCGAGCGTGCGCAGGACGTCGTCGGCGCGCTCCGCGCCCGAGCAGTGCAGATGGGCATCGACGATCATTCGATCTCCCTCAGGCGGCAGCCGCCTGCACGGTGCCGTCCGGTGTGGCCGCCGTGCGCGCTTGGCCGCTGCCCCCCGGCGTCGCGAGAACGGCTTCGATCGCCGCGGCGATGGTGTCGGCGGTCCGATCCCACGAAAATCCGGCAACGCGTTCCTTCATGCTCGCCTGCCGGTCGGCCACTTCTGCAGGCGTCTCGGCGATCGCGATGCGGCAGGCGGCGATGAAGCTCGGTGCGTCGTCGCCGATGACGACGAGGTCGCCGAACATGACCAGCACATCGTGGATCGGCGTGC
>JBDTJD010000168.1:0-8275 GCA_039935975.1 Caldimonas sp. | reverse complement strand
GAAGAAGCGCGGCAGGTCGGCGCTGTAGGCGGGCTTGCCGTCGCGGTGCTTCAGGCGCGAGAAGATGCCGAGCACCTTCAGGTGGCGCTGCAGGCCCATCCATTCCACGCCGCGCCAGAACTCGCCGAAGTCGTCGTCGACCGGCAGGCCGGCCTTGCGCGCGGCCTGCCAGTAGCGCACGGCCCAGTCGATCTCCTGCTCCTCGTCCCACGAGATGAAGGCGTCGCGCAGGAGCGAGGCGATGTCATAGGTGATCGCGCCGTCGGCCGCGTCCTGGAAGTCGAGGATGCCGGGATTGGGGTCCGAGACCATCAGGTTTCTCGGCATCCAGTCGCGATGGACCGCGACGCGCGGCCCGGCAAGGGCGCTGGCGACGAGACGGTCGCAGGCATCGACCCAGATCGCCGTTTCCGCGCCCGACCAGGTCGCGCCGCACTCGCGCGTCACGCACCACTCGGGGAAGAGGGCGAGCTCGCGGCGCAGCAGCGCGTCGTCGTAGGCGGGCAATGACGCTCCGGGCACCTTGAGCTGCCAGGTCACGAGCGCAGTGATGGCGTCGCGCATCAGCGCATCGGCGCGCTTCGCATCGCCCGAGCCCTGCGCATCGACGAGGGCGGCGAGGTAGAGCTTGCTGCCGAGGTCGTCGAGGAGCAGGAAGCCGTGCCGCTCGTCGACCTCGAGGACGCGCGGCGCGTGCAGTCCGGCTGCGGCGATGAGGCCGGCGACGTGCACGAACGGACGCACGTCCTCTTGCGGCGGCGGCGCGTCCATGACGATGAGGCTGCCGCCCTCGCCCCGGTCGACGCGCAGGTAGCGGCGAAAGCTCGCGTCGCTCGACGCCGGCCTCAGGCTCGCCGCGACGATGCCGTGGCGCGGGCCGATGCCGGCGAGCCAGGCAGCGAACGAGCGCGCGCGCTCGGGATCGGACCACTCGACGACGGCAGGGGCGGGGGCAGGGGCGTTCATCAGCATGGAGGCGGCGCCGCGAGGAGCGGAGCGTCGGGTGCGGCGCGGCGGCGGGGGCTCGTGGATAATCGATTCTACAAATCGATGCCGGGCGCCCACGGGCGTCGCGGTGCTCGTCTCCATCCGGTGCGCTGCACGCGAACGCCGGCTTCGCGCCTCCAGGTGCTCCCGTCCGCGCCGCCCAGTGAGTCCAGCCGTTCGCCAAGATCGACGATCACGCGCTCGCCGACGAGGCCCCGAGCGGCTCGCTGCGATCGTCGTCATCACGGCATTCGGCGCCTCGTCGGCGTATGGGCAGGCCGCTGCGCCGATCGCGGCCGCGACTGCTTCCGCCGCCGCGTCCGGCATCGAGCTGCGACAGGCCGACGTGCTCACCTCGCCGCCGCGCGGCGATGCGGCGCGCCGGCTGCCGATCATCCTGCGCGCGCGCGAGATCCGGTCGCGCCCGAATCTCGACGCCGAGGCGCTCGGCGATGTCGAGTTCCGGCGCGGTGCGACCGTCATCCACGCCGACCGGCTGACCTACGACGAGGCCGAGGATCTCGCCCGTGCGACCGGCCACGTCGTGATCGTCCGTGACGGCAACGTCTTCAGCGGACCCGAGCTGCAGTTGCGGATCGAGCGCTTCCAGGGCTTCTTCCGGATGCCGACCTACCGGCTCGCCAAGACGGGCGCGGGCGGCAAGGCGGCAAGGATCGAGTTCATCGACGACCAGCGGTCGACGGCGACCGACACCACGTATTCCAGCTGCAGCGCGGCCGATGGCGAGGAGCCGGTCTGGATCCTGAAGACGCGCGAGCTCCACATCGACAACGAGAACAACGAGGGCATCGCGCGCGACGCCGTGCTGCGCTTCTACGGCGTGCCGATCCTGGCGGCGCCGGTGTTCAGCTTCCCGCTGAGCGACGAGCGAAAGTCGGGCTTCCTGCCGCCGAGCCTGGGCATCGACAGTCGAAGCGGCGTGCAGATGGCGATTCCCTACTACTGGAACATCGCGCCGAACCGCGACGCGACGTTCACGATGAGCGAGAGCCTCAGGCGCGGTCCGGCCGTCGACAGCGAGTTCCGCTACCTCGAGCCGAGCTACAACGGCACCGTCAACTTCAAGCTGATGCCGCACGACGGGGCCGCCGACCGGTCGCGCTACTCGCTGCGCGCCGACCACGAAGGCTCGCTGCCTCTTTCGAGCTATCTGCAGCTGCGCGTCATGCGCGTCTCCGACGACGACTACTGGAAGGACTTCCCCGGCGAGGTGAAGAGCCTGACGCCGCGCCTGCTGCAGACCGACCTGCTGCTGACGCGTCCGTTCGGCGACTGGTCGTCGTACGCGCGGGTGCTGAAGTGGCAGGTGCTGCAGACCACCGATCCGACGACGCGGATCGATCCGCCGCCGTACGAACGCGCACCGCAGATCGGCGCGCGCTACGCGGCGCCGTGGCGCGGCGGTCTCGACGTCGCCTTCGAAGGGGAGTTCAACCGCTTCGCCAATCCCAGCGACCACTATCTGCCGGAGCGCCAGACGGGCCTGCGCGCGCACGCGCTCGGCAGCATCCGCCGGCCGTTCTTCTCGCCCGGCTGGACCGTCACGCCCAAGCTCTCGTTCAACGCCGCGTCGTACGCGTTCGACCTGCCGCTGGCCGACGGCCGGCGCACCGCGACGCGGGTGATCCCCACGGCAAGCATCGACAGCGCCTGGACGCTGGAGCGGGACACGACGTTCTTCGGCCGCCCCGTGCGCCAGACACTCGAGCCGCGGCTGTTCTACGTCAACACGCCGTATCGGCGCCAGACGGACCTGCCGAACTTCGACGCCGCCGCGAAGGACTTCAACTTCGACTCCTACTTCACCGAGAACGCGTTCTCGGGCGTCGACCGGGTCTCCGATTCCAACCAGCTCACTGCCGGCGTCACCTCGCGCATCCTCGATCCGGAATCCGGCGCCGAAGCCCTGCGAGTCGGCCTCGCCCAGCGCTATCGCTTCCGCGACCAGCGCATCACGCCCGACAACGTGCCGCTCACCCAGCGCTATTCCGATCTGCTCGTCTTCGGCTCGACGACGCTCGTGCCGCGCTGGACATTCGACACCTCGGCGCAGTTCAACCCCGACAGCCACCGGATCGAGCGCTCGCTGGTGGGATTTCGCTACTCTCCGGGACCGTATCGCACGGTGGGACTCGCGTACAGGCTGACGCGCGGCCTCACCGAGCAGTACGAGGTCGGCTGGCAGTGGCCCGTCTACGGCCCGTCACGCACGAGCGAGCGGCCGGCCGGCAGCAGCAGTTGCAGCGGCACGCTCTACAGCGTCGGCCACGTCAACTACAGCACCCTCGACCGCCGTTTCACGGATTCGATCGCGGGCTTCGAGTACGACGCGGGCTGCTGGATCGGGCGCGTCGTCGTCGAGCGGCTGTCGACCGGACGGAGCGAAACCACGACCCGATTGCTCCTTCAACTGGAACTCGTCGGCCTGTCCCGGCTCGGATCGAATCCACTCAAGGTGTTGAAGGACAATGTTCCAGGCTACCAATTGCTGCGCGACGAGCGCACCACGTCTTCCCCGTTCACGCCCCATGACTGATTCGCGCCTTTCCTGGCGCCGCGCGCTTGCCGTGGCGGCGCTGCTTTCCGCGAGCCTGCACGCCATGGCGCAGACAGGCGACTACATCGCCGCGGTGGTCAACCAGGAGCTCGTCACCGCCGGCGAGGTGCAGCAGCGGCTCGCCCGGATCCGCGACGACGCCCAGCGCAACCGCACGGCGCTGCCGCCGCCGGCGACGCTGCGCAAGCAAGTCCTCGACAGCCTGATCGACGACCGCGTGCTGGTGACCCACGCGCGCGAAGACGGCATCCGCGTCGACGAGCCGGAACTCGACCGGGCCGTGGCCAACATCGCCACCCAGAACCAGCTGACGCTGCCGCAGCTGCGCGAGCGCCTGCGCAAGGAAGGCCAGCCATACGCGAAGTTCCGCTCCAACATTCGCGACCAGATGATGGTCGAGCGGGTGCGCGAGCGCGAGGTGTCGAATCGCATCCGCATCACCGATGCCGAGATCGACGATCTGCTCGACAAGCGCCGCGCCGCGGCAGGATCCTCTCAGGAGATCGACGTCGCCCAGATCCTCGTGGCCGTCCCCGAGGGGGCGAGCGCGGCGGTGGTCGAGGAGCGCCGCGCCCGCGCGGCGGCAGCGCTCGCCCGTGTCCGCGGCGGCGAGGACTTCGCAACGGTCGCGCGCGAAGTCTCCGATGACAACAATCGCGCCCAGGGCGGCGAGATCGGGCTGCGTCCGGCCGATCGCCTGCCCGACATCTTCGTGAAGACGGTCAAGCCCCTGAAACCGGGCGAGATCGCGCCCGAGCTGCTGCGCAGCGGCGCCGGATTCCACGTCCTGAAGCTCGTCGACCGAAAGGATGCGGGCGCGTTCACGGTCGCGCAGTCGCACGTGCGGCATATCCTCCTGCGGGCCTCGAGCGAGCTCACGCCCGAAGCGGCGGCGCGTCGACTGCTCCAGTTCAAGAGCGAGATCCAGAGCGGCAAGAAGACCTTCGAGCAGCTCGCGCGGGAGAACTCCGAAGACAGCAGCGCCCCGCAAGGAGGCGATCTCGGCTGGGCCTCGCCCGGCACGTTCGTTCCGGAATTCGAGGAGGCGATGAACGCGCTGCCGGTCGGCGGCATCTCCGATCCGGTGACGACGCGATTCGGCATTCACCTGATCCAGGTGATCGAGCGGCGCGAGATCACCCTCGACGCACGCCAGCAGCGCGAGCAGGCCCGCAACATCCTGCGCGAGCAGAAGTTCGACGAGGCTTACGCCGAATGGTTGCGCGACCTGCGGGGCCGGGCCTACATCGAGCTGCGCGACCCGCCGCAGGCGCAGTAGCCACGGCACGCGGCGATCGCCGGCACTTCCTTGCAGCGCGCCAAGAAGCGGTTCGGCCAGCATTTCCTCGCTGACCGGTCGGTGATCGAGCGGATCGTCGACTGCATCGATCCCCGACCGGGACAGGCGCTCGTCGAGATCGGGCCGGGCCGCGGCGCGCTCACCTTCGCCCTCCTGGCGCGCACGCCGGCGCTCACGGTGGTCGAGCTCGACCGCGACCTGGCCGCGCGCCTGCGCCGCACGCCGGGGCTGGAAGTGGTCGAGGGCGACGTGCTCGAGGTCGACTTCGCTGCGCTGGCGCCGGCCGCAGGCACCGGCAAGCTGCGCGTCGTCGGCAACCTGCCGTACAACATCTCGACGCCGATCCTCTTTCACCTGCTCGAGGCCGCCGACCGGATCGAGGACCAGCACTTCATGCTGCAGAAGGAAGTCGTTGCCCGCATGGCCGCCGGCGCCGGCGGCAAGGACTACGGGCGACTCAGCGTGATGCTGCAGTGGCGCTACGAGATCGAGTCGCTGCTCGACGTTCAGCCCGAGGCATTCGACCCGCCGCCGCGCGTCGATTCGGCCGTCGTGCGGATGACGCCTCGCGCCGAGCCGGCAGCGATCGCGCCGGCGCTGCTGCGCGAGATCGTCACGTCGGCGTTCTCGCAACGGCGGAAGCTCCTGCGCCATACCCTCGGGCGCTGGCTGGGGGAGCGAGGGGTCGAAGCGCCGTTCGACACGCAACGGCGTGCCGAAGAGGTGCCGGTCGAGGAATACCTTCGGCTCGCGGCGCTCGTGGCGGCCACGCCGCGTGGGTAACACCCGTGCGGGCGCCCTGCCCCGCCGCGTCTAGCTCCGGCTCAAGCCGCCGACAGCCACATCGCCGTGTCGAACGCGCTGCTCATGAGCGGCATGTTCGCGCCGAAGCTGCTGTTCGCCGCGGCCTTGGCCGGCTTCACCGGCTTGTCGGCGCTGCCGACGGTGTTCGCTCCGGGTACCACTTCGGTCGCCCGCTCCCAGGATGCTGAATCCTGCGAGCGGGCTACTGAAAAGAATAGAAGCACCTGAAGGGCACCTTGCGCTCGGCCCAGAAATCGGCGGCGTCGCGGAACACGTCGAGCAGCTGCTCGCGCGCCTCGCGGTCGAACCGGGGGTTGTCGGGCAGCTGCTCGAGCACGACCACGAAGCCCGGCTGCGGGCCGGCCTTGTGGACCAGATCGGTCATGCAGTCGAACAGCGCGTCGAGGTTCTTGCCGAAATGGGACGGGAAGACGAACGCCTCGGCGATCGCCTCCAGAACGTCCTGCTTGGATTGCGCGGCAGAAAGATTGGCGTAGAGGAAATGCTGGCGGGCGTGATTCGCCGCGTGCATGAGATCGTCGACTCGATAGGCTCGAATCGATTGCACGATGTTGGGACGGACGGTCTGCAAGAGCATGTCACGTTCCTCCTGTTCGAAAAAGATGGCTGCTGCGCTCATGGTGTGATGCGGTGGAAACTCGCGTAGTGATCGTTGCTGTAGTAACAGGCGACAGGCGCCGTCGGAGGATGTCCGCCGCACACCATGCGTCGCGCGCCGCGGTCGCGCGCGCCCGGCGTGGCGACGGTGTACTCGTGATAGAAGCCGCGACGTTGCGGCGGAAGCAGACGCTCCCGGTTCGCGAAGACGATGCCGTCCTTCGGATAAGCGAAGGGACCCCCGGCGCGGATCGCGCGGGCGACCGATTGCGCTTCCTGAGGGAGTTGCGCCAGGGACACCGACGTGAGTGATTGCTCGCGTGCCTCGGCAGCGCCGAAGGTCAGCAGTGTCGCGACGCCGACGCCTGCTCCCCATCGGAGGAGTGACCGCCACCGCTGCAGCTGACCCGACAAAACCACGGGATATCCCTGAACTGAGAAGCCTCAGATGTTACCGAATCAGGGCATAAACCTCAAGTCGGTGCCACAAATTTAGGCACCGCAAATAGGAATTAAGTGGGCGCACGCTCTCAAGGAGATTTCAACCAGCATTCGATTCCTGAATGCCGGAAGAAAGTAGAAATTGACGCGCTCGAAAATTAGCGTGCCGCGTTGGCATCGGCCACGGCGAGGGCGGTCATGTTGATGATGCGCCGCACGGTTGCCGATGGCGTCAGGATGTGCGCCGGCTGCGCCGCCCCGAGCAGGACCGGCCCGATCGCGATGCCACCGCCGGCCGCCGTCTTGAGCAGGTTGTAGGCGATGTTGGCGGCGTCGATGTTGGGCAGGACAAGCAGGTTCGCCTCGCCGGTCAACGTGCTCGAAGGCATGAGCTCGTGCCGATAGGCCGCATCCAGCGCGGTGTCGCCATGCATCTCCCCGTCGACCTCGAGCCAGGCGGCTCGGGAGCGCAGCAACGCCAGCGCCTCGCGCATCTTCAGTGCCGACGGATGGTTGCTGGAGCCGAAGTTGCTGTGCGACAGGAGCGCGGCCTTCGGACGCAGGCCGAATCGCATCATCTCCTCGGCGGCCATGACCGTGATCTCGGCGAGCTGTTCGGCGGTCGGGTCGTAGTTGACGTGGGTGTCGACGAGCATCACCTGGCGGCCCGGCAGGATCAGGCCGTTCATGCAGGCGTAGGTCTTGGCGCCTTCGCGCAGGCCGATGACCTGGTCGATGTACTGCAGGTGCATCGCCGTCCCGCCCCACGTGCCACACAGCATGCCGTCGACCTCGCCCGTCTTCAGCAGCATCGAGCCGATCAGCGTCAGGCGCCGTCGCATCTCGATCTTGGCGAGCTGCGCGGTCACGCCTTTTCTCGCCGTCATCTGGTGGTACGTTTGCCAGTAGTCGCGGTAGCGGTGGTCGTGCTCCGTGTTGACGAGGTCGTAGTCGCGATCCGCGAGAAGCCGGAGGCCGAACTTGGCGATGCGCTGGGCGATCACTTCGGGTCGGCCGATCAGCGTCGGGCGCGCCAGGTGCTCGTCGACCACCACCTGGACCGCGCGCAGGACGCGCTCTTCCTCGCCTTCGGCGAAGGCGATGCGATTCTTCTTCGCGCTCTTGGCGAGCGTGAAGATCGGCCGCATCGTCGTCCCCGAGGCGTAGACGAAGGTCTGGAGCTTGTCCCGATAGGCGTCCAGGTCGGCGATCGGACGCGCCGCGACGCCGGATTCGGCGGCCGCGTTCGCGACGGCCGGCGCGATCCGCATCATCAGCCGGGGATCGAAGGGCTTCGGAATCAGGTACTCGGGCCCGAAGCTGAGCGTCACGCCGGCGTAGGCGGCGGTCACGACTTCGCTCTGTTCCGCCTGGGCCAGTTCGGCGATCGCGTGGACGGCTGCGATCTCCATCTCGACGGTGATCGTGGTCGCGCCGGAATCGAGCGCGCCGCGGAAGATGTACGGGAAGCAGAGGACGTTGTTGATCTGGTTCGGATAGTCGCTGCGCCCGGTCGCGACGATGGCGTCGTTGCGCGCGGCGTGCAC
>JBDTJD010000167.1:0-4807 GCA_039935975.1 Caldimonas sp. | reverse complement strand
TCGAGGAGTCGTGTCAGGCCGTAGCCGCCCCGGGTCGCCAGAGCCACGCTCGGGCAGGCATCGGCCACCCGATGCAGTGCCGCGAGGCGAACGTCGTCGTCGCCGGCAAAGCGCTGATGGCGGCTCGCGGCATCGGCGTCGATCTCGACCGTGAAGCCCAGCTTGCCCAGCCGAGCCGCGGCACGCCGCAGCGGCACGACCGAACGCACCACGCCCGCGGGCGAGAACAGGACAAGGCCGTGCGGCGCGCCGCTCATGCCGCAGCCTTCGGGTCGATCTCGATCGATTCGCCGGCGGGAATCGCCTCGCTGGCGTGCACCTCGTCTGCCGCCGCAACTGGCGCAGCGCGCCGCTGCCGGTACTGCTCCCGCTTCTCGGCAAAGAAGGATCGCAGGACGTCGCCCGCGGCGCCTTCGAGCACGCCGCCCTCGACGACGGTGTGATGGTTGAGCACGGCGTTGCCGAAGACGTCGATCACCGAGCCAGCCGCGCCCGCCTTCGGATCGCGGGCCCCGAAGACGACTCGCTTGACGCGGGCGTGCAGGAGCGCCATCGCGCACATCGCGCAGGGCTCGAGCGTGACGAACACCTCGCACTCGGGCAGCCGGTAGTTGCCCAGGAGATGCGCGGCATGGCGCAGGGCGACGATCTCGGCGTGCGCCGTCGGATCGTGATCGGTGATCGGCCGGTTGTAGCCGGTCGCGATCATCTGCCGGCCGGCCGGGGTGTCGCGGACGATGACGGCGCCGACCGGCACCTCGCCCACGAGCCAGGCGTTGTGCGCCTGGTCGAGGGCTAGTCGCATCGCGGCCTCGTCCTGGGTCGAGGCCATCAGCGGTCGGCGTCCTCGGTGCGTCGGGCGCCCTCCTGCAGGGCGCGTTCGACGTCGGCCCGCGCCTTGTCCTCGATGGCACGCGCCTGGCCGGCGACGGTCGGCGCCGGCGTGGAGGCCGCGCCGTCGCCCACCGAGGCCACGTGTCGAAGCTGCGTCTTCGCGACGAACGCGACGACGGCCAACGCGACCAGCAGGGAGACGACTCCGAAGACAACTCTCAACGCCCGCTCACTCCCATTCGATCGTCGCCGGCGGCTTCGACGAGACATCGTACGTGACCCGGTTGATGCCGCGCACCTCGTTGATGATCCGGCTAGAGACCTTCTTCAGCAGCGCGTACGGCAGCTCGGCCCAGTCGGCGGTCATGAAGTCGCTGGTCTGGACGGCGCGCAGCGCGACGACGTAGTCGTAGGTGCGGCCGTCGCCCATCACCCCGACGCTCTTGACCGGCAGGAAGACGGCGAACGCCTGGCTCGTGAGGGCGTACCAGCTCTTGCCGCTTTCGGGATCGATGGTCGAGCGCAGCTCGTCGATGAAGATCGCGTCGGCGCCGCGCAGCAGGTCGGCGAACTCGCGCTTCACCTCGCCGAGGATGCGAACGCCGAGCCCCGGGCCCGGGAACGGATGGCGATAGACCATGTCGTGCGGCAGGCCGAGCGCGACGCCGAGCTCGCGCACCTCGTCCTTGAAGAGCTCGCGCAACGGCTCGAGCAGCTTCAGGCCGAGCGTCGCCGGCAAGCCACCGACGTTGTGATGGCTCTTGATCGTGATCGCCTTCTTCGCGCCCTTGGAATTCGCGGCGCCGCCCGACTCGATCACGTCGGGGTAGATCGTCCCCTGCGCCAGCCACCTGGCCTGCTTCAGCTTGCCGGCCTCGCGCACGAAGACGTCGACGAACTCCTTGCCGATGATCTTGCGCTTGGCCTCCGGATCGGTGACGCCGGCGAGCTCGCCGAGAAAGCGCTCGCTGGCATCGACGGCGATCACCTTGATGTGCTGGCGCTCAGCGAACATCTCCATCACGAGCCGCGCCTCGTCCTTGCGCAGCAGGCCGTGGTCGACGAAGACGCAGGTGAGCCGGTCGCCGATCGCCTTGTGGATCAGCGCCGCGGCGACGCTCGAGTCGACGCCGCCCGAGAGGCCGAGGATCACCTCGTCGTCGCCGACCTGCTCGCGGACCCGCGCGACCGCCTCGTCGATGTAGTTGCCCATCACCCAATCGGGGCGAGCGCCGCAGACCTGCAGCACGAAGCGCTCCAGCAGCTCCCGTCCCTTCACCGTGTGCGTGACTTCGGGATGGAACTGCACGCCGTAGAAGCCGCGCCGCTCGTCGGCCATGCCGGCGACCGGACAACTCGGCGTCGAGGCCATCAGCGCGAAGCCGGGCGGCAGTGCGGTGACCTTGTCGCCGTGGCTCATCCAGACCTTGAGCATGCCGTGGCCTTCGCCAGTCGAGAAGTCCTCGATGCCGTCGAGCAGCCGCGTGTGGCCGCGCGCCCGCACCTCGGCGTAGCCGAACTCCCGATGCGCGCTCGCCTCGACCTGGCCGCCGAGCTGGACCGCCATCGTGAACATGCCGTAGCAGATGCCGAGGACGGGCACGCCGAGCTCGAACACCGCCTTGGGCGCGCGCAGCTCGTGATCCTCGTAGGTCGACGCATGGCTGCCGGACAGAATGACGCCGCGGGGTGCGAACTCGCGCACGAACTCGTCGCTCACGTCGTTCGGATGGATCTCGCAGAAGACGTGCGCCTCGCGCACGCGCCGCGCGATCAGCTGGGTGACCTGCGAGCCGAAGTCGAGGATGAGGATGCGGTCGTGCGTCATGGGTCAGGCGGTGCCGCCGGCCGCCTGGAGGCGGGTGCGGCGGGCGTGGTGGAAATGCGTCCAGGCCAGGACGAGGGCCGTCGCCTGGACGAGCGCACAGACGTAGAAAGGAGCGCCGATGCGCCAGTCGCCGCGCGGCAGGTGCGAGACGATGCCCAGGAGCGGCGCCCCGATCATCGGCGCGATGACGGCCATGAGGCTCTGCAGGCTGCTCACGGCACCCATCGTGCGACCCTGCGTCTTCTCGTCGGCAGCCCTCGAGACGATGCTCTGCATCGACGCGGCCACCGTGAAGCCGAGGACATTGCAGAACACGACGGCGAACATCATCCAGCCCTGGGTTGCCGCGCCCCAGCCGATGTAGGCCAGCGTCGACGACACCAGTCCGGCGATCGCCAGGCGCTGCGGCGAGAAGCGCTTGAGCAGTCGGCCGAGCAGGAAACCCTGCACCAGCGCCGACATCAGGCCGACCGCGAACAGCGACCATCCGTTTTCGCTCGGACCCCAGCCGAACTTGAAGGTCGCGTAGAGGACCCAGGTCGTGTAGAGCATGAACTGCGACAGCGCCGTGCACGCGATCACCGCCGCCAGCCGGCCGACGCCGCGGAGACGACCGAGCTCGGCGAGTGCGGTGATCGGATTGAAAGCCGTGCGCCAGTCAAACCGCCTGCGGCTTTCGAGCGGCAGGGATTCGGGCAGCACGAACCAGCCGTAGAGCAGGTTGACGAGCGCCAGGCTGCCGGCGACGACGAACGGCAGGCGCAGGTCGATCGCGCCGAGCAGCCCGCCGGTGACCGGCCCGAGGATGAAGCCGAGGCCGAACATCGCGCCGAGCAGGCCGAACCGCCGCGCCCGGTCGGCGGGCGCGGTGATGTCGGCGACGTAGGCGTTGGCAACCAGCGCGGTCGCCTGCATCGAGCCGCTCAGCACGCGCACGGCGATGAGCATCCAGATCGCCGTCGCCATCGCGGTGCCGAAGAAGCTGATCGCGAGACCGCAAAAGCCGATGAGCAGCACCGGTCGTCGGCCGAACCGATCGGACAGCGCGCCGAGAAGAGGCGAGGCGATGAAGTTGGCGACGCTGAAAGCAAGTGTGATGGCGCCGTACCACCAGGCCTGCTCGCTCTGCGACGAGGTGAAGGTGCCCACGAGCGCCGGCAGCACGGGCACGATCAGGCCGATCGACATCATGTCGATCAGGACGGTGATCATGATGAACGGCATCGCCGCCTGGCGGCGCGAGGCGGCGGGAGCGTCGAGATCGGGGGTCTTCATGCGACCTCTTCGCGTGCTATTCGGCCCGATAGTTTGGCGCTTCCTTGGTGATCTGGACGTCGTGGACATGGCTCTCCCGGATGCCCGACGACGTGATCTCGACGAACTCGGCCTTGGCGTGCATCTCGGCGATGCTGGCGCAGCCGCAGTAGTGCATGGCCGCGCGCAGGCCGCCGCCCATCTGGAAGATGATGCCGACGACCGAGCCCTTGTAAGGCACCTGCCCCTCGATACCTTCGGGCACCAGCTTGGCCCCGCCGACCGATCCCGACGCGCTCGCCTCGCCTTCCTGGAAGTAGCGGTCGGCCGAGCCCTGCTGCATCGCACCGATCGAGCCCATGCCTCTGTAGCTCTTGTAGGTGCGGCCCTGGAACAGGATCACCTCGCCGGGCGCTTCCTCGGTGCCGGCAAAGGCACCGCCCATCATCACCGAGTCGGCGCCGGCGGCGATCGCCTTGGCGAGGTCGCCGGAATAGCGCACGCCGCCATCGGCGATCAGCGGCACGCCGCTGCCGGCGATCGCCCTGGCGACCGCCTCGATGGCCATCATCTGCGGCACGCCGACGCCGGTGACGATGCGCGTCGTGCAGATCGAGCCCGGGCCGATGCCGACCTTGACCGCATCGGCGCCAGCCTCGACGAGGTCGAGGGCGCCCTTGCCGGTCGCGATGTTGCCGGCGATGACGTCGACGTTCGGAAAGCTGCGCTTGACCCAGCGCACGCGCTCGATCACCCCGGCGCTATGGCCATGCGCGGTATCGACGACGATCGCATCGACACCGGCCTGCACGAGCAGCTCGGCGCGCTCCTCGGTGCCCTCGCCGACGCCGATGGCGGCACCGACGCGCAGCTTGCCGTGGCTGTCGCGCG
>JBDTJD010000166.1:0-4069 GCA_039935975.1 Caldimonas sp. | reverse complement strand
CGGATCGCCCTTTCCACCGTCTATGCCGCCCTTGAGCTGCACCCCGGCCTGCTGCTGCACCACGTGCGCGGCTTCGTGCGCCGCCGTGTGAAGATCCGGACTCTCGGCGAAGCCCACGCGGTCACCGACTGCATACGCCGACGCACCGAGGCCGCGCGACGCCTCCGCCGCGCCTCCCCCGGTCTGCGCTCGCACACCCGAGATGTCGTGCCTGCCGAAGCTCGCTTGAATCTGATCGTGATGCGGCATCCGCTCGTTCGCCGACTGCACGCCGGCGGTGGCGATCGCACTCGGGTCCGCAGCAGTCGCTTCACCATTCGCCTTACGCTGTACCGGCGCAGCGTCGTTCGACGCCATTTGTACCGGCGCAGCTGCCGCGGTCGGCGTCTGGATCGGCGCCGCTACGGTGTTCCACGCCGCGTTCATCGTCGGCAGCGAGTCGTCGATCACCTTGTTATCGATGTTGTCGCCGGCATGGTTCGCCGCGCCGACCGCGTTATCGCCGTCGAGCATCCGGCTCTTCAGCGTGCGCTTGCCTTCCTTGATCCCGTTGTAGGTCCGCATGAACAGCTCGTCGAGCGCGTTCTCGGACTGCGTGTACGAGCTCTCGAGGTGCTGCGCGACCGTGATGATCTGCTCCGCGATCCGCCTGGCCTGCGAGGCCTCGATCGGAATCGTGTGGAACGCCTCCATGTCGATCTTGGAGTGGGCCGCTTCCTGCTTGAACTCCTCGACGATGTGCTTGGATTCTCTCTTCGCCGGGCCCTTCAGATCGACGCCATCGGCGCCCTTGCCGGTGCGGTTCGTCAGCGCGAGCGCGAGCTGGTTCGTGTAGTCATCCGCGCGCGCGTCGAGCCGGCTCGTCATCGACGCGGCCTCGCCCGCGACGAGATCCGCCGCCGCGTGGATCTGGCCGGCGTCGGCTTCGCCCTCCACCGAAACCGCCGGCGCATGGGCGGGCTCTGCCGTCGGAGCCGGTGCAGGAGCCGGAGCAGGAGGCGGAGGCGTCGCGATCGCTGCGCCACCACCGAGCTGTGCGGCGCGCTGCTGCTCCTTCGCTTCGTCGGCCGCGTGCTGCTCGGCTTCGGCTTTCTTGCGCGCCTGCTCGGCGTGCGACGCCGCCTGGACCTGGCTGATGAAGACCTGCGCGTTCGCTTTCTCCTCGGCGAGCTGGCCCTCGAACGAGGCGATGTCGGACATGAACGTGTCCGCGTCGACGATGTTCTTGTCGCACTCGCCGATCGCGTCGGCCGCGCCTTGGGCTTCCTTGGTCGCGTCGGACGACAACTTGATCGAGCTCGTCGCCGCGGCACCCGAGGTGGCGCCGGCTTCGTTGGCGACGCCGTGCGCGGCTTGCTGCTGGTTGCGCAGCGCGCCCGCGTATTCGCGCATGTCGCCCATCGACACGCCGCACAGGCCCTTCATGATCACCGACGCGACCTTCTCCTGGATCCACCCGAACACCTGGGCGGCCTTGTTCTTCGCCCAGCGCTTGACCGCGCCGAGGATGCGGCCCCAGAAGCCACGCGACTCGGGCTCCGGAAGATCGGTCGCCGCCTTGTCGTTCGCGGCACCCTTGGCTTCACCTTGCTTGGCTTCACCCTGCCCGGCTTGACCCTCGGTCTGCGCCGCGTGACCGACGTTGGCGGCGGTCGCTTGACCGGTCGCGGCGGCGCCCGCCTGGTTCTTCTTCGCCGCGGCCTGGCGCAGATCCGAATATTCTTTGTAGCGACCGTAGACCGCGAGCGTGTCGACGGCCTTTTGCTTGCCGTCGATCTGCGCGTGCTTGAACTCGACCGCGACCTTGCGCATCCAGCCGAAGTCCTTCTGCGCTTGATCGAACTCGGGCAGCAGCGCCGGCCAGTACGGCAACGCTTCACCACCGTCGGCATCGGGCTCGGCCGCGGCCTCTTCATGCACGACCGGCGGTGACGCCGGCGCTTCGTGGACCTGCGCCGCGAGCGCGACCGTCGTTCCCGGATCGCCGTCTTTGTGCTCGGTCGGCGCCGCGGTCGGCTGTGCCGAAACGCCATTTGCCGCCGGCGCGGTCGCTGGTGCCGCCGCCGGAGCCGCAGCCACCGGAGCCGGCTGCACCCGACTCGTGATCGGCGACAGCATGCTGCCGACTCGCCCACTCAGCGTCGTCGACTGCGGCGCCGAGCGCACGAACGCGGTGAGGTCGTCCATCTCGCGATGCCGTGCATCCGCCGCGATGTCCTCGAACGTGCCGTGGCCACCGCGCCCCGCGGCGTTGCCCTGCGCGCTGCCCTTGTTGTACTTCGTCTGCTTCTTGAGGTTGCCCTTCTCGGCCGCCGCCCACGCGGAGTCCTGATCCTTCAGGTGGACCATCTCGAGCACGGGCGCGCTCGCGTCCCACGCGTTCGAGCCGACGTCCTTCCAGTTGTTGTACTCGGGCTTGCGCGCACGCTCGGTGCCGGCGGCGAGACCCGAAAGATCGGTCTCGTACATCTTGTTGACGCGGCGAGCCTCGTCGAGCGGCTTGAGCTCGGTGTTGAGCGTGGTCAACCGGGTCTGGTCTTCGGCGCTCTTGGTCGTCTTCGCGAGCAGGTCGCGGCGCTCGGTCTCTTGCGGCTTGAGGTCGCCCTCGAGCTTCCAGCGCTTCTCGCGCGTGTTGTGGACCGAGTCCATCATCTCGTCGCGCGACTTCTTGCCGGTGATCGGGTTGCTGCCGTTCTCGTAGAACTCGTCGTTGCGGCGATCGAAGCGATCGCTGCGGCGCTGCTCGAGCTTCTCCTTGGTCCCGCGCTGCTGCTCTTCGCGCTTGAAGCTCGCGTCGGCCTCGCCGCGGACCTTGTCGCCCTGCTGGTTGACGAACTTACTCTCGACGCCCTTGTCGCGAACGTGCTCGGGGTTCGCGGCCTGCCGACGACCGAGCTCGTTCTTCCAGCGCGTCTCCTCGAGGTGCGAGGCATCGCGCGCTTGCATCTTCATCGCGAGCTCGCGGGTCTGGATCTCCGAGCGTTCGGCCGACGCCGCGAGCGACTTGCCGAGCTTGGTATCGGCGCCGAGGCCACCGACCCACTTGCCGCTGCTCTCGCCCATCTTGCCGACCTTCTCTTCGAGGTCGAAGCGATGCGCGACGCTGCCGCCCCACGCGCCCACGCGGTCCATGTTCTTGGCCCACGTGGTGTTGCCGTACTTGGCCATCAACTTCTCTTGGACGGCCTCGATGTGCTGCGGCGCGCCGTTGAACACCTTGCCGACCTTCGACCCCGCCCACTTCTCCTTCATGCCGGCGACCATCCCGGCGTCTTTCCACGCACCGCCGACCCGCGTCGCGCCGGCCCCGCCGAAGCCGAGCTTGCGCACGATCTTGTTCGCGAAGTGGCTGACGTTCGACGAGACCTTGAGCGAGATCCGACCGATCGTCGCCTTCGCGCGCTTGATCAGCGACGCGACGATGCCCTTGCTCGAGCCGAGCATGCCCTTCATGAACTTCGGGCCGAACACCATCGCGAGGTTGACGAAGCCACTCGCGGCTTCGTTCGCCTCGGACATCATGAGATCCGCGGACGCGGCTTTCTCCTCGGCCGACGCGCCCGCCGCGATCTGTTGCGCGAGCACGACGCCGTTGAGCCCGGTGAGGACTCCGGACAGCACGAACGAGATCGCGTCGCAGATCATGCCGACGACGCTGAGGATCCGCGCGATGCCCGAGACCGCCGCACCGATCGGCGGGAAGATCATGCCGAGCAGGCCGATCACGGTGAGGACCATGCCGAGCTTGCCGCAGATGCTGCCGACGATGCCGCACACGTTCTTGACCGCGGACATGCCGGTCATGATTCCGCCGAGGACGCCGTGGACCTTGCGATACGGATTGTTGCGCCACACCGCGCCGGCCTCTTTGCCGACGCCGAGGAAGTTCGACGCGCCCGCGATCGTGCTGTCGATCGCGCCACCCTGCGAGACGTAGACATCGAGCTGACCGGAGAACCCCGACGCGACGTCGCCCATCTGCTTGATGCGGCCGAGCGTCTGCGTGGTCTGCGGGCTCTTCGGCGTGTACGTGTTGAGGATGCCGTCGAGCTGCGCATCGTTGCCGGCG
>JBDTJD010000165.1:0-3012 GCA_039935975.1 Caldimonas sp. | reverse complement strand
GCCACGCCCATATTCATCAGGCGCGTCAACGTCGACGGGGCATCGTTGGTGTGCAGCGTGGAAAACACCATGTGGCCGGTTTGCGCCGCCTTGATGGCAATGTCGGCCGTTTCCAGGTCGCGAATCTCGCCCACCATGATGACGTCGGGATCCTGGCGCAGGAACGATTTGAGCGCCGCCGCGAAATTGAGGCCGGCCTTGTCGTTGACATTGACCTGGTTGACGCCCGGCATGTTGATTTCGGCCGGATCCTCGACGGTGGAGATATTCACGCCGGGTTGGTTGAGCATGTTCAGGCAGGTATACAGCGACACCGTCTTGCCGCTGCCCGTGGGACCGGTCACCAGCACCATGCCGTACGGACGGACGATGCAGGCCATCAACCGATCCTTCTCGGCCTGCTCATAGCCCAGCGCCTCGATGCCCAGGCGCGCGCTGGACGGGTCGAGGATACGGATGACGATCTTTTCGCCATACAGCGTCGGCAGCGTGCTTACCCGGAAGTCGATGCTCTTGCTGCCGAACTTGAGCTTCATCCGGCCGTCCTGCGGGACGCGCTTCTCGGAGATGTCCAGCCGCGAGATGACCTTGATGCGCGACGCCAGCTTGTCCTTGATGGCGATCGGCGGCTGCGTGATCTCGCGCAGCTCGCCGTCGATGCGGAAGCGCACGCGGTAGTTGTATTCGTAGGGCTCGAAATGCAGGTCGGACGCGCGCAGGTTGATGGCGTCGATGAGCATCTTCTGCAGGAATCGGACGACCGGCGCGTCCTCGACGTCGCTCTGCGCCTCGGACGATTCCTGCGGCGCAGTGACGTCGTCGGTGACGTCGAACTCGAAGTCGCCCGACGCCAGCGACTCCATCGCCTCGTTCGTGCTGGCGCCGGTGGTCTCGAGGAGCTTGGCGAGCTTGTCGTGCTCGACGATGACCCACTCGGGCGAGAGCTGGGTCGCGAACTTGATTCGCTCGGCGGCTTCCTGATCGGTCGGATCGGCGCCGCCGATGAAGAGCCGGTTGCCGCGCTTGCCCAGGACGACGACCTGGTATTGCGAAGCGAGCTTGGACTCGATGACGTTCTTCGGCAGCTTGGTCGAGTCGATCGCGCTCAGGTCGAGGAGCGGGAGCGCCAGTGCCGTGGAGAGCGTGTGCGCGAGGTCGGCGGAAGACACCGAGCCGGCGGCGATGACCGAGGCGACGAAGCTGGAGCGCTTCTCGCGCGAGCTGCGGACGAGCTCCTCGGCGGCCTTCGGATTCAGCTTGCCGGCGTGAACCAGCACCCTCGCCACGCCGGAGAGGGCGGAGTGTGGAGCGTCGGCAAGCGTGTCCAACCTGATGGAGTCCGATCAGTGTCGCGGTAAGCAGATGATCATCGCCGATTCACCCTGGGCTGTAAACGACGGGAGCGATAGCGTGCGCCAACAATTCACGCGTGTTCGCGAGCAGGTCGCCGGACCGTGAATGCTTGCTGCTGAAGCCGCGAGCTTGCCGCGAGACGGCTTTCCGCAAAAGGGATTGGTCGGGGTGAGAGGATTCGAACCTCCGGCCTCTACGTCCCGAACGTAGCGCTCTACCAGGCTAAGCTACACCCCGATTTTTCGTCCACCTGGGCCTTGGCCGACAGCGTCGCGCGGGGCGCGTCGCCTTCAAAGTCGGTCAGGACGATCGGTCGATGGATCGAACAGAGAAGTCTAGCAGAGCGTCGCGGTACGGCGAGCCGGGCAGCACCTCCAGCGACGCACAGGCCTTGTCGGCTTCGGTCCGCGCGGCATCACGCGTCGCGGCAAGCGCTCCGGTCCTGCGCACGATGGTCACGATCTCTGTCAGCCGCTCCACCTCGCCTTGCTGGATTGCATGGCGCACGAGGGCTCGCTCGTCTGCGGTCCCTCGCTCCATCGCGATCAGAAGCGGCAAGGTGGGCTTGCCTTCACGCAAGTCGTCGCCGACGTTCTTGCCGAGCTGCTCGGTCGCGCCTTCGTAGTCGAGGAGATCGTCGACCAGCTGAAAGGCGGTGCCGAGCGACCGGCCGTACGACGCACAGGCTTCTTCGGTCGCCGAATCCGCATCGGCCAGCACGGCGCCGAGGCGGGCGCTCGCCTCGAACAGCTTCGCCGTCTTGAAGCGGATCACGCGCAGATAGTCGTCGACCGAGACATCGGGGTCGTGCATGTTCATCAGCTGCAGGACCTCGCCTTCGGCGATGACGTTGGTCGCGTCGGCCAGCACTTCGAGGACGCGCATCCGATTCACGGACACCATCATCTGGAAGGCGCGCGAGTAGACGAAATCGCCGACCAGAACGCTGGCGGCGTTGCCGAACAGCGCGTTCGCGGTCCGGCGCCCACGCCGCAACCCCGATTCGTCGACGACGTCGTCGTGCAGGAGCGTCGCCGTGTGGATGAACTCGACCGTCGCCGCCAGCTCGAAACGCTCGCGACCCCTGTAGCCGAGCGCGCCCGAGAACAGCAGGACCAGGAGCGGACGCATGCGCTTGCCGCCCGCGCTGATGATGTACTGGGCGATCTGGTCGATGAGCGCGACCTTGGAGGCCAGACGTTGCTGGATCACCGCGTCAACCTGTCGCATTTCCTCGGCCATGAACACGCCTGCGGCGTGCGGCGGCGAGGAGGGCAGCGAGGAGGAGGTCGTCAGCGGCTTTGACACGACGGGCATCGGCAAGCGGACGATTATAGAAAGCGGTGCGCAGCGGCGTCGCCTTGGGGTTGGAAGCGCCGCCGTGCGAGCACGCGCGGCGTGCAGAACCGCATTCCTGTCTCGGCCTCGGCACCTTGCCGTGCTATAGTCGCAGGCTTTTCCGGGGACGCCCACGGCCGTGAGTGGCCGGCTGACGCAGTCGGGACGAAATCCCGGTCGCGAGGCGCGCCTGGCAGGCGCAAAGTGCGCAGCGGCATTGCCGCCATAAGAAGGAATGAAGATGTACGCCGTCATCAAGACAGGTGGCAAGCAGTACCGGGTCGCCGCCGGTGAGACGCTGAAGGTCGAACGCCTCGCGGC
>JBDTJD010000164.1:0-5113 GCA_039935975.1 Caldimonas sp. | reverse complement strand
AGGTTGAGGTCGGCGATCACGACCTTGGCGCCTTCTGCGGCGTAGACGTCGGCGATCTCCTTGCCGATGCCGCTCGCCGAGCCGGTGACGATGGCGATCTTGTCCTGAAGCTGCTTGCTCATGATGGTGCGGTGGCCTTGAAGCCGGTGGTCGGAGTGATGGTCTTGGTGGCCGTCGAAGCGGCCGAGGCGAGATCGAACACGTGAACGCCCTGGGCGCGGCGGTCGCGGCCCAGCCAGCGCGGATCCTCGAGCGTGGACTGGGTGTCGGCGAGGCCCGCGCACCAGTGCTCGAGCATGGAGGTGCGCGAGAACTCGTAGTCCTTCGACTGGCTCTCGTAGTGCTTGCTGCGATAGATGAGGTGAACCACGCCGACCGAGGTTTCCGAATGCAGCGCGGCGAGCGCCTTCGCGTCGGGATCGTTACGCAACTTCGGCGGCAGCTTGGCGAGCAGACGCCGGGTCGCCTGCAGCGTCGCCTGGCGACGCAGCTCGTACGTGGTGTTCAGGCGCGTGCGGCTCGAGTAGCGGATGTCCTTCTCGCGCTCGCTCGCTTCGCCCAGCGTGGTCGGCATCTCGCCGCTCGCCGCGAACAGGTCGACCTGGAAGACGAGGCGGGGCGCGCTGCCCGGCTCGTCGAGCACGTACTGGAGTGGCGTGTTGGAGACGACGCCGCCGTCCCAGTAGAACTCGCCGTCGATCTCGATCGGCGGGAAACCGGGCGGAAGGGCGGCGCTCGCCATGACGTGGCGCACGTCGATGCGCGTTTCGGCCGTGTCGAAATAGCAGAAGTTGCCGCTCGTGACGCTCACCGCGCCGACCGACAGGCGAACCCGACGGTCGTTGAGCAGGTCGAAGTCGACCAGGCGCTCGAGCGAGCGACGCAGGGGCTCGGTGTCGTAGTAGCTGATCGCCGCCGGGGTCCCGGGCGGCTGGAACGGCGCCGCTGGAATGCGCGGCATGAAGAAGCCGGCGACGCCGAACAGCATCGCGATGCCCGCGCTCGTCTCGTTGAGCACGTCGCGGGCGCCGTCGATGTTCGGCGGCGCTGGCGAAAACGGCGCCGGCGCAAAGGGAAACGACGTCACGCCCTCCCAGAATTCGCGCAGCCGCTCGACCCTGCGGGCCGGCGGGTTGCCGGCGATGAGCGCGGCGTTGATCGCGCCGATCGAGATGCCCGCGACCCAGTCGGGCGTGTGGCCCATCGCCGCAAGGCCCTCGTAGACGCCGGCCTGGTAGGCGCCGAGCGCGCCGCCGCCCTGCAGCACGAGGATGCACTCCTCGGCGCGGCTGCGGGCTGCCGGCGGCTTCTTGCGCGTGGCCATGGCGGGTGCGGCGACCGGTTGCCTTTCGCGCTCAGTGACGGTAGCCCGGGTCGACCCGGTCGAGGCGACGCAGCAGCCCGGGCCAGATCAGCGCGCCAGCGCCCATGCCCCGGGTCGCCTCGCGCGCCTGCGCGGCCGCGCCGCGCACGATCGCCGGATTCACCTCGATCAGCTCGTCGCTCGCCAGCGTCCCCCCGGCCTGGGCGCGCAGCTGGGTGGCGCACGTCGCCTCGAAGAAGTACATCGCGGCGAAGGCATCGGCGACCGTCCTGCCGACGGTGAGCAGGCCGTGATTGCGAAGCATCAGGAAGGTCTTGTCGCCGAGGTCGGCGACGAGACGAGGCTTCTCGTCGTCGCGCAGCGCGATGCCCTCGTAGTCGTGATAGGCCAGGCTCGAGAGGACGGCGATCGAGAACTGCGAGATCGGCAGGACGCCGCGCTTCTGCGCCGAAACGGCGACGCCGTTGAGCGTGTGCGTGTGCATCACGCAGGCGATGTCGTGGCGCGCCGCATGAACGGCGCTGTGGATGACGAAGCCGGCCGGATTGATCGGGAACGGGGTGTCCTGCAACACGTTGCCCGCGATGTCGATCTTCACCAGGCTCGACGCCGTGATCTCGTCGAACATCAGCCCGTAGGGATTGATCAGGTAGTGCTCGGTGCCGGCGATCTTCACGGTGATGTGGGTAAAGACCAGGTCGTCCCAGCGGAAGAGGGCGACCAGCCGATAGGCGGCGGCGAGGTCGACGCGGGCCTGCCATTCCTCGGCCGGGACGCGGCCCTCGAGCTCGGGCACGAGACGGGACGGTTCGGTGGGTGCATTCATGCGCGGCCTCCGGTGAAAAGTGCGCGACGGGAACGAAAGTATCCACGAGCACGCCAGCGCGCGTGCGAAGCGCCGAACACTTCACGTTATCGCGCCGTGTTACAGCGATCGGCGGACGAACGGTTGGCGCAGGAGGGCCGGCTCCGACGTCGTCGCGAGACACTTGCGCATCTTCATCGCCAGCCCACTCCGATGCACACGTCGTTCGACCAGACCCTTCCGCAGCCGTCGCGCTGGGACCAGGATGGTGCCGAGTACATCCGCTCGAACCTCGACTGGTGCGCCCGCTGCTCAAAACGCCTCGTCGGCCTCAGTCCGGGACTGACCGCAGAGCGGGCACTCGACATCGCGCACGAGTTGAGCCTCGACGACAACCTGCGCGCCCGGAGCCCGGAAGCGGTCGCCGAGGGCCTGCACGAGGTCGATCTGCGCATCGACGCCTGAGCGCCGGACGGAGGGCACGCAGCGCCGGGGGAAGGTGTTCAAGCGGGGCGTGGATCGACCGATATGTCGGGATCACTCCGGCTCTCACGTCGCCATGCGCACCCTGTTCCAGACCTTCTACGTCAGCCGTGCCAGCGCGCCGTTCGACAGTGCGGCCGTCCAGTCGATCCTGCAGGCCTCGCGCCGCAACAACGCCCGGGCCGACATCACCGGCTGCCTGCTGTTCTCGGGGCGTTGCTTCGCCCAGGTGCTCGAGGGCGAGACCTCGGCGGTGAGGGCCCTGACCGCGCGCATCGCCCGTGACGGGCGCCACGGGTCGATCCGCGTCCTGTCGGAGACGCCACGCGTCGAGCGCGAATACGCCGGCTGGTCGATGGGCTTCCTGCACGACCTCAATCTCGAGGACGACCTGGAGATGCTGCTGATGATTCCCGGCCATTCGCCGGTCGTCGTGGCCGAGGTGATCGAGCGCATGCGTCCCGACCCGGTGATGGGCGCGCTGCGCTGACCAGGCGCCGCCGACGCAGAGCCCGGCGGCGCGGGAGCCGGCACCTAAAATCCGGCCGGCCTCATGACGGGATCCACCCACGACCGATGTCGGATCGCTCAATCGCTGGCGCTGGCCGGGTCGCCTACGATCGGGTTGCCGTGTCGCTGCATTGGATCCTCGCGGCGCTGATCGCCGCCAGCTTCTTCGTCGGCCTGTACATGGTCGGCCTGCACTTCTCCCCGCTCCGCTTTCGCCTCTTCAACTGGCACAAGTGGGCCGGCATGGCGGTGCTCGCCCTTTCGATCGCGCGCCTCGCCTGGCGTGCCGCGGGTCATCCCGCGCCGGCCCTGCCGCCCGGCGTGCCTGGCTGGCAGCTCGCGGCCTCTCGCGCGACCCACGTGGCGTTCTACGTCCTCTTCCTCGTGGTGCCGCTGCTCGGCTGGCTCTACACCTCGGCGGCCGGCGTGTCGGTGGTGTGGCTCGGCTGGTTGTCGCTGCCCGACCTCGTGCCTGTCGACAAGTCGCTGGCCGACGCCGTGTTCAAGCCGTTGCACAGCCTCGCTTCGTATTTTCTCGCGGCGCTCGTCGTTCTCCACGTCGCCGCCGCGCTGAAGCATCAGTTCGTCGACCGCGACCATCTGCTCGTGCGCATGTGGCCGTGGTGGCCGAGCCGGAATCGTTCATGAAGCGCTCGAGACTCGCATCGCTCGCCCTCGCCGTGATCTGCAGCGCAGCCGCGATCGCCCGAGCTCAGGCGCCGGCGCCGGGGCTGGCGAAGCTCGTTTCGGCGCAAAGCGATATCCGCTTCCAGATCAGGCAGAGCGGCGTGCCCGTGGAGGGCCGGTTCACCCGCTTCGACGCGCAGCTCGCTCTCGATCCCAGGGTGCCGCAGACGGGCTCGGTCAGCCTGTCGATCGACAGCGCCAGCGCAAGCGTCGGCTTTGCCGACAGCGACGCCGAGTTGCCCGGCACGAAGTGGTTCGACAGCGCGAAGTTCCCTCGCGCCACGTTCCGCTCGAGCGCCATCCGGGCACTCGGTGGCGGCCGCTTCGAGGTCGCCGGCAAACTCGCGATCAAGGGCGCGACGCAGGATCTCGTCGTTCCGGTCGCGATCCTCCAGTCGGGGACGCTTTCGACGGCGTCGGGCGAGTTCGTCGTCAAGCGTCTCGACTTCAGGATCGGCGAGGGCGAGTGGGCCGACGTCTCGCTCATCGCGAATGACGTCCGCGTCCGCTTCAGGCTCGTGTTCACCGGTCTCGGGCCGCTCTAGCTCTCGACCGTTCGCTCCTTCACTTCGGAAAGCAGGCTCTCCATGTCCAAGACCTTCATCGCTGCCCTTGTTGTCCTTGCGAGCGGTGCCGCATGGGCCGCGCCGGAAACCTACGTGATCGATCCGAGTCACGCGGTCGTGACGTTCGAGATCACGCACTTCGGCACGTCGACGCACCGCGGCCGGATGCAGGCCAAGGAAGGCACCATCACGCTCGACCGCGTCGCCCGGACCGGCAAGGCCGACGTCACGGTCGACGTCGGCACCGTCAGCGTCGCGGTGCCGTCGTTCGAAGGCGTGCTGAAAGGCGAGCGCGTGTTCAACGTGGCCCAGAACCCGGTGGCGCGCTTCGTCGGCGACGCCTTCACGTTCGATGGCGACAAGGTCGCTTCGGTCGCCGGCACGCTCACGATCATGGGCAAGTCGCAACCGGCGACGCTGAAGGCGACGCGCTTCAATTGCTACGAGAGCGGCCAGCTCAAGCGCCAGGTCTGCGGCGGCGACTTCGAGACCACGATCCAGCGCAGCCAGTTCGGCCTCGGCGCTTTTGCGGCCGTCGCACCCGACGACGTCAAGCTCCTGATCCAGATCGAGGCAATCCACCAGTAGGGCGCTGGCGCGCCGCAGCGCTCGTCAGCGGCCGTCGTCGGCGATGGCGTTGTCCTGCAGGCGCGCAAGCAGCGACCGGGTCTCGAGCAGCGAGGTGTCGGTACGCTTTCTCAGGCCGTCGAGGCGATGGATCTCGCGCTCGAAGGTCGC
>JBDTJD010000163.1:0-3783 GCA_039935975.1 Caldimonas sp. | reverse complement strand
GCGACGGCGCGCATCAGGAAATGCATCTTCCGGATCGCGAAGTAGTGGAACTGGAAGCAAAGCTCGGGCGTGACGTAGCGGTTGGGCAACTGCTCGTGCGTGAGCACGACGTTCAGGCCGATGCTTCTGCCGCCGACCTCGAACGCGCCGCGGTTGCCGGCCTCCATGATTCCGGGGCCGCCGCCCGTGACGACGTAGATCGGCTTGTCGAGCGAGGCCGAGCGCGTCGTGACGATGGCCGAGAAGCGGCGCGCCTCCTCGTAGTAGCGTGACATCGCGACGCGCGTCGATGCCCCCCTGATCGCCGCCGCGTCGCCGGCCTGCCTCGCTGCTTCCAGGTCGCTCTCGGCGGCTTCGGGCGCGACGATGCGGGCGCTGCCGAAGATCACGATCGTCCGCTCTACGCCCTGCTCGTCCTGCACGAGCTGGGGCTTGAGCAGCTCGAGCTGGAGGCGTACCGGCCGCAGCTCCTCGCGCAGCAGGAATTCGGTGTCCGTGAAGGCGAGCCGGTAGGCGCTCCCCGGCCCCTCGTAGCGCGCGATCGGGGCGTCAAGCTCCCTTTCGGCGTCTTCCTGGGCGCTCGGAAACGTGCGCGCGTTCATCGGATTGGCATTTTCCATCGGAGGCGAGGGTAGCAGGCGTCAGCTGGAGTCCTGGGCAAGCCCGAACCACCAAGGCGATTGCGTTTGCCCCGACCGCATCCCCCCGGACACTCCATAAGGCACGAGGACGCGAGAACCAATTAGCGACGGGCGAAAAACGCACCAAGTTGGTGAAAAGCCTTCGATCTGCGCGTCATGGAGAAGAGCGACGAGAACGGTCAACGCGTGACGGCGGAGTAGCAAAATACCCGTGACCAGGGGGGTATCCCGGGGTTCGAGTCCGGGCTACTCTTGCGCCCAAGCCGGCTCACAGGCGACGTTCAAGTTTCCGCTCCATTACCTTGTAGGATTTATCAATGAAACGCGTACTCTCAACCTTCGCTCTGCTTGCGGTTTCGCTCGGCGCCAACGCCCAGTTGACTTCCGCGAGCGGCCCCGTCATCACGTTTGCCGGGTTCGGCAACCCGGGGGGTCTGCCCACGCAGACGATGGGCGTCGAGAACGGGCTCGTTTCGTCGTCGCTCGCGGGCTCATTGACCGCCACGTTCTTGGGCAAGAGCGCGCTCGATACAAACAAGTTCAGCTTCGCGATGGGAGGCATGCTTCTCAATACGCAGGCGATCGGCTCCAACATGTCGATGAATGTCGGGATTGGCGCGCTGCCGTTCACGTTCTCGGACCTCTTCACTGGCACGAGTGTCGCCAATGGTGGGCCGGTTACCGCCTTCACGGATTACGTCGTTCTGGGCACTGGAGGTTCGGGCGGCAGTTTCACGCCGTTTACCGACGGCGGCCTGTATCAGATCGTTCTGGGCTTCAATGACGGCCTTCGAGTCGACGCGGACTACAACGACATGGTCGTCGGCCTCAACGTGACCGCAGTGCCGGAGCCAGAGACCTACGCCCTGCTGCTGGCCGGGCTCGGCGCAATCGGCTTTGTCGCCCGTCGTCGTAAGGTATAACGGCTGCGCGACTTTTCCTGAAAAGGGCCGGCGAAAGCCGGCCCTTTTCATTTCTGGCGCCCGCGTCAACTACGCCCCATAGTGACCTAGCCCCCAGTGGCGGGCGCACATACGCGGCATTTCGGGTCCCGGCTGATGCGCATTTCGGTCCACTCCATCGTCCGAGCGTCGAGCATCTGCAGTCGACCAGCGAGCGAAGCGCCGACTCCGGCCAGTAGCTTCAGCGCCTCGGCCGCCTGCAGGCTGCCGATGATGCCGACGAGCGGCGCGAACACGCCCATCGTCGCGCAGGCGACGTCCTCGACCGTCGCGTCGGCCGGAAAGACGCAGGCATAGCAGGGCGAATCGGCCGAGCGAGTGTCGTAGACCGAGAGCTGGCCGTCGAACCCGATCGCCGCGCCCGCGACGAGCGGCCGGGCGTGAGCTACGCAGGCCGCGTTGACCGCGTGGCGCGTCGCGTAGTTGTCGCTGCAGTCGACGACGACGTCGGCGTCGGCAACGAGCGCGTCGAGCCGTGCCCGGTCGGCGCGCTCGTGCAGCGCGACGACCTCGACCGTCGGGTTGATCGCCTCGATGGCCTGCGCTGCCGAGATCGCCTTGGCCATGCCGATGCGCGCCACGCCGTGCGCGATCTGGCGCTGCAGGTTGGTGAGGTCGACCTCGTCGCCGTCGACGATGGTGATCCGGCCGACGCCCGCCGTGCCGAGAAAGAGCGCGACCGGCGAGCCGAGCCCGCCGGCGCCGACGATCAGTGCGCGTGCGGCGAGCAGGCGCTGCTGCCCCTCGATACCGATGTCGTCGAGCAGGAGATGGCGGGAGTAGCGGAGCAGGTCGTCGTCGTTCATCGCCGCGGGCGGGGCTGGAACAAAAACGCCCGCGGCAGGCACGGGCGTTTCGGGAGCGAGGCGGACCACCTCAGTGGGTGTCGACCTCGGCCTTGCGCTCGATTGCCGTCTTGCTCACGAGCACGGTCTTGCCTTTCAGGCGGTTCAGGGCCTGCGCCAGCTGGAAGTCCTCCGGGCTGCCGAACTCGGGCGGCGGCTTGGGCATCTGCGCCTTCGCCTGATCGGCCTCGAACTTCTTGCGGGCTTCGTCGCGAGCCTTCTCGCGCGCCTCGTCCTTCTGCTCGGCGCCCTGGCCGCTCTGGAGATGCTTCTCGAGGTCGGCCTCGCGGGTGCGCAGGGCGGCGAAGAGATTGCCTTCGGCCGTCTCGTCGAGCATGACGTCGGGCACGATGCCCTTGGCCTGGATCGACGTCCCGCTCGGCGTGTAGTAGCGGGCGGTCGTGATCTTCAGCGCCGTGTCGGGCGAGAGCTGGCGCACGGTCTGGACCGAGCCCTTGCCGAACGTCTGGGCGCCCATGATCGTGCCGCGGTGGTAATCCTGCAAAGCCCCGGCCACGATCTCGCTCGCCGACGCCGAGCCTTCGTTGACGAGCACGATCAGCGGCACCTTCTTCAGCGCCTCGGGCAGCTTGCGCAATGGGTCGGCGCCGCCGCGGCGCTGGTAATACTCGGGCGCCGCTTTGAAGGTGGCCTTCGAGTCGGGAATCTGACCGTTGGTGGTGACGACCACGGCGTCGCTCGGCAGGAACGCCGCCGAGACCGCGATCGCGCCCTCGAGCAGGCCGCCCGGGTCGTTGCGAAGGTCGAGGACGAGGCCCTTGATGTTCGGATCCTGCTTGTACAGCTCCGCCAGCTTGCTGGCGAAGTCTTCGACGGTGCGGTCCTGGAACTGGCTGACGCGGATCCACGCGTAGCCGGGCTCGATCATCTTGGCGCGAACGCTCTGCGTGCGGATCTCCTCGCGCACGATGTTCACCGGGAACGTACGGCCCTCGCTCTTCCTGAAGACGGTGAGCACGACCTTGGTGTTCGGCTCGCCGCGCATGCGCTTGACGGCCTGATCGACCGTGAGACCCTTGACGAGCGTGTCGTCGATCTTGGTGATCAGATCGCCGCTCTTCAGGCCGGCACGGAACGCCGGCGAGCCTTCGATCGGGCTCACGACCTTCACGAGGCCATCTTCCATGCCCATCTCAATGCCGATGCCGACGAAGCGGCCCGTCGTCGCCTCGCGGAATTCCTTGAACGACTTCTTGTCGAAATACTGCGAATGTGGGTCGAGCCCGGCGACCATGCCGCCAATCGCATCGCTGATCAGCTTTTTCTCGTCGACCGGCTCGACGTAGTCGCTCTTGATCATCCCGAAGACCGCAG
>JBDTJD010000162.1:0-2839 GCA_039935975.1 Caldimonas sp. | reverse complement strand
CGTCGCGACGCGGATGCGCTCGACCACGCTGTGCAACGCACTCGAGTGCGACTCGAGTCGATGCACCCGCTGCGGCTCGGCGTCGATCGCGCCGTTGCCGAAGATCGCCTCGAACGAGGCGCGGATCGCGCTCGCGCCGAGGAGGCGCTCGCCGCCGGGATGCACGCAGCAGATCTCGTCGTCGTCCGACCAGAGCTCCATCAGTCGGTCGACGTCGCCGCGCCGCATCGCGTCATAGAACTCGAGTTCGATGTCGTCTGGCGATGAGGCAGTCGGCGCTGGGGGCTTCGGGCGGGCCATGGATTCTTCTTCGGTTAGTCTTCCGGGCGCCCGAATTGTAGGAAGGCCCCCGGCCTGCCGCGCCCTCTTCATGGTCCGAATTTCCGCCGACTGGTCCGAGCGAAGCCACGAACTTGCGCGACTGCTCGCCCGCTCGGGACTGGGCGATCGCGCGGCATTTGCCACGCTATACGAGCGGACGAGCTCGCATCTGCTCGCCGTGGTGCTGCGTATCCAGAGGGACCGAGCCCAGGCCGAGGACATTCTGCAGGAGGTCTACGTCAACGTCTGGCGCGCGGCGAAGAGCTTCGATGCGGCGCAGAGCCAGCCGCTCACGTGGCTCACGAGCATCGCCCGCAACCGCGCGATCGACGGCCTGCGCCGTGCGCAGACCCAGCCCCAAATCCGCACCCTCGGCCCCGCGGTCGAGGGGCGCAACTCCGAGGACGACGACGTGTACGACACCGTGGCAGACGACGCACCCGGCCCGCTCGAGCTCCTGAGCCGGGCGTCGGAGTCGCGCTCGCTGGCCGCGTGCATGGAAACGCTCTCCGCCTTGCAGCGGCAGAGCGTCGCCCTCGCGTTCTTCCAGGGTCTCAGCCACGCCGAGGTCGCCGTGCAGTTGCGCCAGCCGCTCGGCACGGTGAAGTCGTGGGTGCGGCGCTCGCTCATGGTCCTGAAGAGCTGCCTGCAAGGTGCCGCCACGCGCGACGCCGCGACCGGGCAGGAATGACATGGACTACGGCCGCAGCGAACTCGCCGACGCCCTCGCGGCCGACTACGTGCTCGGCACGCTGCGCGGGCCCGCGCGCCGGCGCTTCGAGTCTCTGCTGCCGGCGCATACCGAGCTTCGCGACGCGATGATCGCCTGGCGCGACCGGCTGATGCCGCTCACTGCCGTGCTCGCGCCGGTGCAGCCGTCGAGCGAGGTCTGGCGCCGCATCTCCGATCGGCTCGAGGCCGATCGACCGGCGCCCGGGACGAACAGGGCGTGGTCGCGCCTGGCCTTCTGGCGCGGCCTGGCCGCCTTCGCCAGCGTCGCGGCGATCGGCTTTGCCGTCCTGCTGGCGAGCCCGGGGCCGAATGCGCCCCCGGTGATCGTCGTCCTGAGCGCGACCGGCGACGCGGTCGGCGGTGCCCAGGCGATGCCGATCGTCGCCAGCATCAGCGGCGACCGCGCGACGCTCGTCACGCGGCCGATCACGCCGGTCGCCGATCGACCCGATCGGTCGCTCGAGCTGTGGGCGATCCCGCCCGGCGGTGCGCCGCGCTCGCTCGGCGTCCTGCCCGCCGGCAACGGCACCGTCGCGCTGCACGGCAAGGTGCTCCAGGGCACCGACACACTGGCCGTGACGGTCGAGCCACCGGGCGGTTCGCCGACCGGCAAGCCGACCGGGCCGGTCGTCTACGCCGGCAAGTTCTCGCTGTAGCGAGACCTCCCGGCGATGCCGGGTCAGGGTTGCTCCTTCCCCATCCCCTCCTTCCGAGAGGGAGAGGCGGGTGACGTTGTCGCCACCGCGTCGCGGAGCGCCTGTTCGACACGGGCGGGCGCCACCTCCGTCAAGCAGCGGTAGTGGCCGAAGCGGCAGGTGCGATCGAAGCACGGCATGCAGTCGAGCTGCAGCTCCTCTTTCAGCCAGAGCACGCGGGCGCGCTCGTTGAGCGGCGGCGTGTGGGTCGGGCTGGTCGAGCCGAAGACGGCGACCTGCGCGAGCCCGAACGCCGCGGCGACGTGCATCAGGCCCGAGTCGTTGCTGGCCAGACCGCGCGAGGCGGCGATCAGGGCGACCGCATCGAGAAGCGACGTCCGCCCGGCAAGGACGATGCAAGCGCCCGGGGCGAGCGCGGCGATCTCGTCGCAGAGCGCCCGCTCTCCGGGCGAGCCGAGCAGCGCCACCGGCGTGCCGTCGGCCTCGTGCAGCGAGCGCGCGAGCGTCGCGTAGTGCGCCTGCGGCCAGCGCTTGGCCGGGCCGTATTCGGCGCCGGGCGCGAAGGCCCAGTAGCCCCGGCGATCGAGGTTCGCGGTCGCCAGCGCCGCGTCGACCACGCCGTCGGCGAGTTGCAGTCGAGGCCGTCGCGTGGCGTCGAAGGACGTCCCGGCAAGGGCCCCGTAGAACGCCACCATCGGTGGTCGACCTCCAGGATTTGGCAGGCTCCGGTTGAGCAGCACCGGCCGGCCCTCGCCGCGATAGCCGACCCGCAGCGGCACGCCTGCCAGCCACGGCACGAGCGCCGACTTGATCGAGTTAGGCAGCACGTAGGCGACGTCGAAGCGACCGCGCAGGTCGCGCGCGATGCGTCGTCGCGCCGACCAGTCGAGCCGGCCGTGCGCGAACGGCAGCTCGACGATCTCGGCGACCTCGGGCATGGCCCTGAACACCGGCGCGACCCACGGCAAGGCGGCGACGGTAAGCTGCTCGCCGCGCGCGGCGAGCTCGGCGAGCAACGGCTCGGCCATCACCGCGTCGCCGATCCATTGCGGCGCGACGACGAGCGAGCGGGTCACGAGCGGCGCCGCACCGCGCTCAATGCGAGGAGGAGACCTTCTCGCCGGCCTTGA
>JBDTJD010000161.1:0-2532 GCA_039935975.1 Caldimonas sp. | reverse complement strand
GTGTCGCCCTTGGTGTGGCCGCGGCCGAGCTGCATCAGCCTGACTTCCAGCTTGCCGAGCCAGATCGTCATCTCGCCCTTGAAGGTGAGGGTCGGCCAGGTCAGGCCCGGAATCGTCTCGACGGCGCGAAAGAGGCGCGGGAAGCGCTCGATCTCGCTCTTCATGTCGGCCGCGCCGCGCTCGACGATCAGGTCGCGGGTGTCCTCGCTGGCGATGATCTCGGTCGCGCCCTCCTTCTCGTAGGCGCTCGCGCCGAGCACGCGCACCGCGTGGTAGTGGCTCATGACGACGTACTTGATCGGCTTGTCGGTGATCTCGCGGATGCGGCGGATCACGTCCTGCGCCATCACCGGCGTCGCCTGGGTGTCGATCACCATCACGGCGTCGTCGCCGATGACGATGCCGGTGTTCGGATCGCCCTCGGCCGTATACGCGTAGGCGTTGTCCGAGAGCCGCGTGAAGGTGACGACCTTGTCGGCGAGATCGGCTTGCGAGGCGAAGGCTTTGCTCATGGGGGTGTCCGTTGGAGAGTCGCGATCGGCGCGGTGGCGACGGATCAGGCTGGCTTCAGCCCGGCGAGGAATGACGATACCGCGGCGAGGAATTCCCCGGGCACCTCCGCCACGCTCAGGTGCGACGCGTCGGCGAAGACCTCGAGCTTCGCGCCCGGGATGCGATCGGCGATGGCACGCGCCATCTCCGGCGTCGCGCCGGCGTCGAGCGCGCCTGCCAGCACGAGGACCGGCGTGCGGATGGTCGCGAGCCGATCGAGCCAGTCGACGCCGGCGACCGCGTGGCAGGCCGCGACGTAGGCCGCGGGCTCGGTGCGAAGGAGGCGGGCCCGGATCGCGGTCGCCTGGTCCGGATGCGCGGCGCGATGGCCGGCGTGGAGATAGCGCTCGACCACCGCACTCGCGACCGCCGCCATGCCGCCCTGCTCGACCGCCGCGATGCGCTGCGCCCAGGTGGCCTGGGCGGCGTCGGGATAACGGGCCACGGTGTTGGCGAGGACCACGCCGCGCAACAGCTCGGGATGGCGAATCGCGAGCCCCTGGCCGACCATTCCGCCCATCGACAGGCCGATCCAGACGACCGGGCCACGGCCCCACTCGCGGATCAGCCGCGCCGCGTCGTCGACGAGCTCGTCCATCGTGTACGGGCCGGCAGGCTTGGCCGATTCGCCGTGGCCGCGCTGGTCGTAGCGAAGCACGGCGTGTTCGGGCGCGAGCCGCGCCGCGAAGTCGTCCCACATGTGCAGGTCGAGGCCGAGCGCGTGCGACAGCACGACCGGCGTGCCGTCGCCCTGCACCGCGACGCGCAGCTGCGGCGCGCTGAAGGTGTCATGCGAAACGACCCGCGTCGGCGTCGCGAGCGAGCTCGGCGCCGGCGCGCGACCCTCGGCGCGCAGGATCTCGCCGGCGAGCTTGAATGCGGTGTTGGCTGCGGGCACGCCGCAGTAGATCGCGCCCTGGAGCAGGGTTTCCTTGATCTTGTCGATCGGCACGCCGCCGCGGATCGCGGCCTTGCAGTGCAGCTCGAACTCCTCCCAACGGCCCATGCCCATCGTCATGGCCAGGACGAGGAGGCGACGGGTCTCGCGCTCGAGCCCGGGCCGGCCCCAGATGTCGTTCCAGGCATAGCGAGTGATCAGGCTCTGGAAGTCGGCATTGAACTCGGTCGCGCCGGCGAGCGACTTGTCGACCCATTCGTCGCCGAGCATGGCGCGGCGGTTGCGCGCGCCGCGCTCGAAGTCGTCGATGCGCTCGTCGGCGCCGGAGTCGTTGTTCATCGTGGCCTTCCGTTGTCCCTGATCTGATCGTCGAGCGCATCGAGCTGACGCGCGGCGATGGCGCCGGCGCGCCGCGCGGCAGCATCGATGTCGAACGCGGCCGCGAGCGCCTTCGCGTCGACGGCGGCGAGCGCCGGATCCTTCGCCACGGCGGCGGCGAGAAGCGCCTGCAGCCCGCCGCTCGCGCCTCTCGCCTGCGGTGCGAGACGGGCAAGCAGCGAGTGCGCCGCGTTCTTGCCCACCGCACCGGCGACGACCGTGGCGGCGGCCTCCGAGAACACGGCGCCGTGCTGGCGCTCGATGTTGTCCCGCATACGCGCGACGTCGACCTCGAGACCTGTCGCGGCGTCGGCAAGCGCGGCAACGCTGCCGTGCGCGGCGATGAAGAGCGATGGCCATTCGGCCAGCTCGGCCTGCCAGCCGCCGAGCCCCCGCTCGTGCTCCTGCGGCATCGCCGAGAGCAGCGCGGCCGCGTGATGCGGTGCGCGCGTCGCCGCCGCGATCGCGATCATCGCGGCGACCGGATTTCGCTTCTGCGGCATCGCTGACGAGCCGCCTCGACCTTCTCCCGCAGGCTCCGCAACCTCGCCGACCTCGCCCTGCGCGAGCAGCGCGATGTCCTTGCCGATCTTGCCGAGCGAGCCGCAGAGGACCGCGATCTCGCAGCCGAGCGCCACCCGTTCGTCGCGCTGCGTGTGCGAGGCGCCTTCGCCCGGCGCGAATTCGAGGCCGAGGCGAGCAGC
>JBDTJD010000160.1:0-4761 GCA_039935975.1 Caldimonas sp. | reverse complement strand
CGCACCCCGTCGCCGGCTCGGTGCGGCTGGTCGCCAGCCCGATCAAGCTTGCCGCGACGCCGGTGAGTTATCGCCGCAGCCCGCCCGTGCTCGGCGCCGATACCGATTCGGTGCTCTCGGAATTCGGCCTCGACGACGCCGCGATCGCGTCCCTGCGCGCCGCCGGCGCGATCTGAGTCGTTTTTCCGCGGCACGCGGAGTGAACAAGTTGTCACATTCGCCAACTTTGTGAGATCGGCGCGCCCGGTTGTTGCGCTCCCTCTGGCATCGCCCGAGGTTGGCGCCCACACTCCGTCGGTCTTCGGCGACTCGACGCCGGGCCCCTGAACGACGCGACCTTCACGACGCGCCTGACGGGACTCCGCGACCCCGCGTCTGGTGGGTCCGCGGATGACTTCATTCGAGCAAAGTCCCGCTCATGTCGAACGTCATCCGCGCCGCTGCAGACCCCCCGAGCGGCATTGCCCCGGCCGCCCACGACGACCAGCGCTGGCCCGATCTGGTGTCGCAGGTGGGCGTCGAGGTCGCCGAGCCGCTGACGGCCGCGCTCGAGCGAATCCACGTCCTCGCCGCGACCGGCAAGATCGACCGGGCCGGCCTGCGCGCGTTGCGCGATGAAGTCGAGCAGGCGCGCCAGGCGGGGATGATCGGCCAGCAGCTCACGCGCTTCGCCTCCGGCCGAGTGCGCCAGTCGCACGAGGTGCTCCAGCTCGAGGAGGTTCTGAAGAGCGTTCTCGACCTGCGCACGCGCGAAACGCAGGCGCGCGGCATCGCCCTGAAGCGCGACCTCAAGTCGGCGCGCGTGATCGTCGACGGCTCGCTCCTTTTCAGCCTCCTCAACGCGATCGTCGACTGGGCGCTCGCGAACGCCCATGCCCACATCGAGCTCGGCGTCGATTTCAAGAGCTGGCCGGTGCACGCGAGGCTGACCTGTCGCTTCTCCAACCGTCCGGCCGACCAGGTCGACGAGAGCGTCACCATGGCCGTGCCGCCGCGCCTCGATTCGCTCACCTGGCGCCTGATCGAGCAGACGGCCTGGACGATGGGCCTGGTCCTCGAACGCAAGGATGCCGCCGGCGTGACCACGCTGGTCCTCGAGTTCCCCAAGACCGCCGGCGACGAGATGGCCGGCCTCTCGGCGACCGAGATCGACGAGACCTCCTCCCAGTCGGGCAACTCGAAGGCGCTCGCCGGCAGCCACGTGCTCGTGATCGCCTCGCGCCGCGAGGTGCGCGTGCTGATTCGCGACGCCCTGCGCAACATGAGCATGCTGGTCGACTTCGTCGGCTCGGTCGAGGAAGCGGCCAGCTTCTGCCGCGAGGGCCTGCCGCACGCGATCATCATCGACTCGATCCAGAAGGGCAGCCGCTTCACGCATTTCCGCGAAGAAGTGGTCGGCGAGGTGCCGGACTTCGTCTTCATCGAGATCCTCGAACAGGGCTCGACCTTCGAAATGTCGGGAACGAACGGTGCCGAGATGGCGCGGATCGGCCGCGACGTCATCGCCAGCTCGCTGCCGGCGGCGTTGATGTTCGAGCTCTCGCGAGGCTTGTGAGCCGCCCCGATTCGCCGCTTCCGACGGCGCACGGCCGAACCCGAGACGGCCCGGCGCGCGGCGGGGCTGGCTAGCGGCCGAAGACCTTGGCGAGGATCGCGCTCCCGGTGCCGACCGGGTCGCTGCGGATCTTCTTCTCTTCCTCGCCGATCATGAGGTAGAGCCCGTCGAGCGCCTTGCTGGTGACATAGCGCTCGATGTTGGCGTCGTCGCCCTTGACGAGCCCCATCCCCGCCGCCTTGCCCGCCACGGCATTGAAGCGCTCGGCCAGATCGACCTTGGCGGTCTCGCGCCTGACGATCGGCAGAAAGCGTTCGCCGAGCGGCGTGCGGGTCTTGCTGGCGAAGAACTGCGTCACCGAATCCTGGCCTCCCGCGATGATGCTGCGTGCATCGCCGACGCTCATCGACTTCACGGCCGACACCAGCAGCGACTTGGCTGCCGGCACGGCCGCCTCGGCAGCACGGTTCATCGCCGTGACCAGCTCGTCGACCCGCCTTTGCTGGCCGGTGAACTTGAGAAGCTTGGCCGCGCTGTCGAGAAAGCCCGGCAGGGGGATGCGCACCTTCGGGTTGCCGAGAAAGCCGTCTGGCCGGCCGAGCAGCTCGACGGCTGCCGATGCGCCGCGCTCGAGTGCGGCGCGGATGCCGGACGCGGCGTCGGCGTTGCTGATCGTGTCGGCCCGGACGGTACGCGCGGCACCGGCGAGCGCGGCAAGCGTGGCCAAGGCGGCGAAGTCGCGTCGTTGCATGAAGATCTCCTCGTCGGCGGGGTGCCGTCAGGGCATTCTCGGCCTTCACCGACCGATCAGCGCGCGCGCACGCCAATGACCGCAGCGCCAACGATGAGGGCCGCGGCCGCCGCGATCCAGAGTGTCAACGGTCGCCCCGTGGTGAGTGCGAGCAGGAGCGTCGAGGCCAGCGGCGTGAGATAGCTGAGGATCCCGATGCGGCGTGGATCGCCGCGCTTGAGCGCCGCGTCCCAGAGGAAGAAGGCGGCGCCGAGCGGGCCAAGGCCGGTCAGCGCGATCAGCGCCCAGTCGCGTCCCGAGAGTTCCACCGGCGCTTCGAGCAGGGCATGGCAGGCCAGCGCCAGCGCGCCCGAGACGAGCCCGAACAGGCCGACAGCCGCCGTCGGGAAATGCGCGACGCGCCGGGTCAGCAACGAATAGCTCGCCCAGATGAAAGCCGACCCTGCGGCAGCGAGGTAGCCCCAGGCGAAGCCGCCGGCGAGATCGCGACCGCCGACGATCGCCAGCGCCGCGCCGGCGAAGCCGGCGAGCGCCGCGAAGACATGCACCGGCCGAAGCGACAGACCTGGCAGGAACAGCGGCGCCAGCACGACGATCCCGAGCGGCCAGAGGTAGTTGACGAGATTGGCTTCGAGCGGCGGCGCGCTGCGCAGGGCGACGAACAGCAGGAAGTGAAAACCGAAGAGGCCGTAGACGCCGACCGCGAGTGTCGATGCCGGGACGCGCCACCGCTTCGCGAGCGGCCACGACGGCACGCTGCCGATCACGAGCGCCAGGCCGGTGAGCAGGAACGGGGGCACGTGCGCGAGCGCGACACCGAGGGAGGCGAGCGTGGCCCAGAGCGCGATGGCGCCGAGCGCGCAGACCGTTCCCGTCATCGCTTGCCGACGTGCGTAACGAACCAGAACGCGAACGCGACGGCCGCGGCGACGCCGATCCGTACCGGCGTCCTGTTCAGGAGCGAGAGCCACTCCCAGTCGACGTCCCAGCGATTGCGACCGAGTCTCGCGTCGACCTCGGCCTGCATGTCGGCCGCCCACGCGCGCTGGCGCGGCAGGTCGGCGTCGATCGCCGCGAGCCGGCGCCTGACGACCTCGGGCGACGGTCGCACGGCGGCTTCGCGCAACGCCGGGGCGAGCGCCTGCACGGCCGTGTTCGCTTCCGCCAGCGACGCGATGGCGAGCGTCGCCCCGCATTGCGAGCAGGCAATCGTGTCATCGGGCGGCAAGGCGGCACCGCAGGCCGCGCATTGAAGGGCTGCCTGCCTCACGGCGGCCTGGTAGACCGGCGGCGGCTCGATCGTGTCGAGCGGATCGAGGGCGTGGGCGAGGCGAGCGACGTCGAGCAGGCTCGGGATCGAAAGGCAGTAGCGGCAGCGCTCGTCGTCCCGCGCGATCTCGCCGCCGCAGTTGACGCAGTCGATCCGGCCACGGCTCTGCAGCAGCTTCGCACGGTCGACGCGCGACATCGGCCGCAGCAGGCCCTTCTCCTCGAGGAACTGTGCGAACGACTGGTAGGCGCCGTGCCGGCGCAGGCACTGGAGCTGCGTCGAGCGGCCCCAGCGCGACTGGTTGTGGACGATGCCGAGCGCGCCCGCACAGCGCGGGCAGCGCGGATCGGCACGCAGCATCTGGTGGGCGATGACCTGCGAGCCCGCCATCGCGCCGATCAGCGTCAGCAGCCCGGAGCCGGCGAGCTGCGCGGTCTCGGAGCCGTCGAACCACACCAGATCGCAGTGGCGGCAGAGGTCGAGGTCGACGTCGCGGCCATAGTGGCCGGCGAGCGTCAGGCGCTGCATCGGCTGGCGGCAGTTGCCGCAGTCGAGCAGCGGCTCGGCCGTCGTCGCGGCCGCGTTCACTGCCCGCTAGACGCCGACGCCCGCGGCGTGCGCCTGCTCGTCGGCGTGATAGCTCGATCGCACCATCGCGCCGACGGCGGCATGGGAAAAGCCCATCGCCGCGGCCTCGCGCTCGAACATCCGGAAGGTGTCAGGGTGGACGTAGCGGCGCACCGGCAGGTGGTGGCCGCTCGGCGCGAGGTACTGGCCGATGGTGAGCATGTCGATGCCGTGGGCGCGCATGTCGCGCATCACCTGCAGGATCTCGTCGTCGGTCTCGCCGAGGCCGACCATCACGCCGCTCTTGGTGGGCACGTGCGGCGCGAATTCCTTGAAACGCTTCAGCAGATTCAGTGAATAGGCGTAGTCCGACCCGGGCCGCGCTTCCTTGTACAGGCGAGGCGTGGTCTCGAGGTTGTGGTTCATCACGTCGGGCGGCGCCGCCTTCAGGATCTCGAGCGCCCGGTCCATGCGGCCGCGGAAATCGGGCGTGAGGATCTCGATCCGCGTGCCAGGCGAGAGCTCGCGGACCTTTTCGATGCAGGCGACGAAGTGGCCGGCGCCACCGTCGCGCAGGTCGTCGCGATCGACGCTGGTGATCACGACGTACTTCAGCTT
>JBDTJD010000159.1:0-19434 GCA_039935975.1 Caldimonas sp. | reverse complement strand
TCGCGCTCGATGCCGTAGTCGGTGGCCACGTTCTCGGCCGTCTCGGGCATCGAGTCGACGCCGTACATCTCCTTCATCAGCCGGTTCACGAATCGCCAGCCGATCGTCGTGTCGTAGACCGTGTTCGATCGCGCGAACGCGCTCTCGGCCTTCGGCATCACGAAGGGCGCGCGGCTCATGCTCTCGACGCCGCCGGCGATCATCAATTCGGTCTCGCCCGCCCTGATGGCCCGCGCCGCGCTGCCGACCGCGTCCATGCCCGAGCCGCAGAGTCGGTTGATCGTCGCGCCCGGCACGGTGTGCGGCAGGCCGGCGAGCAGCGCCGACATGCGCGCGACGTTGCGGTTGTCCTCGCCGGCCTGGTTGGCGCAGCCATAGAGCACGTCGACGACGGCGCCCCAGTCGACCCTGGGGTTTCGCGCCATGAGCGCCTTGATCGGCACCGCGCCGAGGTCGTCGGCGCGCACCGACGAGAGCGAGCCGCCATAGCGGCCGATCGGCGTGCGCACGGCGTCGCAGATGAACGCTTCGGTCGGATTCATGGTCTTGCTCCTGCGGCGCGCGTCAGCGGCGCGCCGGTCCTGGCTTGCAGTTCCTCGAAGGCTACGCCTTCCGGATGGTCGATGAGGACAAGCCCCTGAGGCGTGACGTCGATCACCGCGATGTCGGTATAGATGCGGGCGACGCAGCCGATCCCCGTGAGCGGGTAGCTGCAGTGCTCGACGATCTTGTGGCCGCCGCTCTTGGTCGTGTGCTCCATCATGACGAAGGTCTTCTTGGCGCCGATGGCCAGGTCCATCGCGCCGCCGACGGCCGGGATCGCGTCGGCCGCGCCGGTGTGCCAGTTGGCGAGGTCGCCCGCGGCCGAGACCTGGAAGGCGCCCAGCACGCACACGTCGAGATGGCCGCCACGCATCATCGCGAAGCTGTCGGCGTGATGGAAGAACGAGCCGCCAGGCAGCAGCGTCACGGGCTGCTTGCCGGCGTTGATGAGGTCGTAGTCCTCCTTGCCTTCCTTCGGCGCCGGCCCCATGCCGATGACGCCGTTCTCGCTGTGCAGCACGACCTCGCGCCCGGCCGGCAGGTGGTTGGCCACCAGCGTCGGCAGGCCGATGCCGAGGTTGACGACCGAGCCGTCGGGAATGTCGCGGGCGACCCGCGCGGCCATCTCGGCCCGGCTCCATGACGTCGCGCCCATGCCGTGTCTCCTAGGACCTGCTAACGCTATGGGAGGGCTCGCGCCGGAGTTGCGCAGGCCGCAGGGCAAGGCGCGTGCGAGGCCGTGTGCCGGTGGCACAAAAAGAGCGCGCAACGCCGCCCTGCGGCCTGCCCAACTCCGGCCCTCCGGGTGATCTCTGCAAACGGGCGCCCGCCGCGTTGCAAATGCTCGCCGTAGCTTCAGCTACGGCTGTGCTTTGCGCCTTGCGGGCGCCCGTTTGCAGAGTCACGCGAGTCCTCCCATAGCGTTAACAGGCCCTAGGCCTGCTGCTTGAATCCGCCGGCGCTGGTCGCCGTCCGGTCGATGCGCACGATGCGCTGCACGAAGATGCCGGGCGTGACGACGGCCTCGGGATCGAGGCTGCCGAGCGGCACGATCTCGTGCACGGTGGCAACGGTCTTCCTGGCGGCCATCGCCATCACCGGCCCGAAGTTGCGCGCCGTCATCCGGTAGGTGAGATTGCCCCAGCGGTCGCCTCGCTCGGCCTTGATGAAGGCGTAATCGGCGTGAATGGGCGACTCGAAGACGTACATGCGGCCGTCGATCTCGCGCGTTTCCTTGCCTTTGGCGAGGTCGGTACCGTATCCCGTGGGCGTGAAGAAGCCGCCGATGCCGGCACCCGCAGCGCGGATGCGCTCGGCGAGGTTGCCCTGGGGCACCAGTTCCAGCTCGATCTCGCCGGCGCGGTAGAGGCCGTCGAAGTGATGGCTGTCGGCCTGGCGCGGGAACGAGCAGATGATCTTTCGGACTCGTCGTGCGGCAAGCAGTGCCGCCAGTCCGGTGTCGCCGTTGCCGGCGTTGTTGTTGACGACCGTGAGGTCGCGTGCACCCTGCTCGAGAAGCGCCCCGACTAGCTCGTTGGGCAATCCCGCGGTGCCGAACCCGCCGATCATGACGGTCGCGCCGTCGGGTACGTCGGCGACGGCCTCATGCAGGGAGGCGACCTGTTTTTCGATCATGGGCGGTCCCGATCGCCGCCGCGCGGCTCGGCCGACATTGTCGCGCCGATCGGGTCGCCCGGCGCCCGAGGCCGAGGCCCCGGGCGCCGGCTCACGGTCAGCGTGCGCTGCCGCGGCGAACCAGGTTCACGATCGCCAGCAGGATGATCGCGCCGAGGAGCGAAACGCCCAGGCCAGCGATGCTGAAGTCGTTCTGGTTGATCGTGCCGGTGCCGAGCATCGGCGCCAGGAGCCAGCCGCCAAGCATGGCGCCGATGATGCCGACAACGACGTTCAGGATGACGCCCTGCTGACCGTCGGTGCGCATGATCATGCTTGCGACCCAGCCGATCAAGCCACCCACTACCAGCCAAATGATGAAGTTCATGCGTTTCCCCTGTTTCTGCCGTTGAAGACGGCCGGCTCACGACGATTCGTGAACTGGCCGGGTTGGGCCTTCAGTGTCGACGAAAGTCGGCCCTGAAAACGTGGGGCAAGGTTAAGCGGGCTCGGGACCGGCTCCCATGAGGCGAGGCCCCTATGAGAAGTCGGTGGCGTCCTACAGGAAACGTCAGGCGACCAGTGAAAGAGCCCCCTGATAAAGACCGAGAAGCAGGGCGCTGACGCCGACGTGGACGGCGATGTGGCGGCCGTTTCGGCCCATGTCGAGACCGAGTCGGGTGCCCACGCAGCCCCACACGCACATTACCAGCAGGGCGCCTGCCTCGCCGGCGTCGAGGGCATGGCCCCCGGCGTAGGCGAAGCCGATCGCCGCGATCCAGAGCCCCACGGCCATCACCGTGGCGGCGGTGAATTCGTTGAACGACGGCTTGTGCAGCTCGATATCGAAGAACTTCATGGCGAGGCGGTGACCAGGAGGTGGAAGGACGCGGAGCCTGAGGTTAGGGAAGCGCCGGCGGCGAGGTGCCCGGATCAGCGGCCGGCGCCGGTCCCAGTTCGAGCGATCGGACGGCGCTGCGGCAGATCCCTCACACAACCTTCGAATTTTCTTCGCGCACGGGCGCGATCGTTCCGCCAGCGCGCCTCTTCTGGCGCGGACCCTCGAAAAAGGCACACCCATGGCAACCGCACGACGCTTCCCTCTCATCGGCAAATGGCTCGCGCTCGCGGCCGTCCTGCTCGCACTCGTCCTCGCCCTCGAATCGGTGAGCGGCGTCGTCGCCGAGCGTGCCGGACGCCTGCGCGAGGCCGAGCGCAGCGTCGCGTCCAGCCTGGCGGCGGCTCAGACGCTCGTCGGCCCGGTGCTGGCCCGCGACTGTAGCGAGAGCTGGGAGGCGACCCAGGGCGAAGGCAAGGAGAGGAAGACCGTCACGGAGCGTCGCGACTTCACCCTCGTCGAGACGCCGGCGAGCCTCGACGTCAAGGGTGACGTCGCCATCGAGCCGCGCCGCCGCGGCATCTTCAAGGTCAACGGCTACGTCCTGAAGGCGCGCCTGGTCGCCGCCTGGAACGACGGCCTCGCGCTCGTGCCACAGGCGGTGCACCCGGGCTCGCGCCTGCAATGCGACGCGCCGACGATGTTCGTCGCGCTCGGCGATGCGCGCGGCGTGCGCAGCGCCGCAATGCAGATCGACGGCGCCGCGGTGACGGTGCTGGCCGGCTCCGGCCACTTCGCCCATCCGCGCGGCTTTCATGCCGACGTCGCCGAGTCGTACGCCGGCACGAAGAAGCCGCTGCGCGCCGAGGTCGGGCTCGAGCTGGTCGGCACCGGTGATCTCGCCTTCGCGCCCGTCGGCACGAGCACGCAGGTGACCCTGGCTTCCGACTGGCCGCACCCGTCCTTCGGCGGCCGCTTCCTGCCCCTCGAGCGCCAGGTCGGCGAGTCGGGCTTCTCGGCCCGCTGGCAGCTCAATGCGCTCGCGACGACGGCGCCGCAGTCGACCGCGGCAGGCGCTTCGGCCTGTCGTCTCGACGACAACGTCGGCGGGGCGGCGCCTGCGGACGACCCGCGTCGCACGCCGTGCATCGAGACCTTCGGCGTCGCCTTCATGGACCCGGTGAGCCCCTATGTGCTGAGCGACCGCGCGACCAAGTACGGCTTTCTCTTCATTGCGCTCACCTTCGTCGGCGTCGGTGCGGTCGAGGTGATGCGCCGCCTGCGCGTCCATCCGATCCAGTACCTGCTCGTCGGCTCGGCAATCGCGATGTTCTTCCTGCTTCTCGTGAGCCTGTCCGAGCACGTCGCCTTCGCCATCGCCTACCTCGCGGCGGCGGCCGCCTGCACGACGCTGCTCACGTTCTACGGCTCGTTCGTGCTTCGCGGCAGCCGTGCCGGCGCGGCGTTCGGCGCCGCGGTCGCGACGCTTTACGCGGCCCTCTACGCGCTCCTGCAGCTCGAGCAGACGGCCTTGCTGCTCGGTTCGCTCATGCTGTTCGCGGTGCTCGCCGCGATGATGGTCGGCACCCGCCACATCGACTGGTATCGGCTCTTCGAGCGGATGCGCGCCGACAGCGGCGGGGGACCGCCGATCGCAGCCACCACGCAGGGAGCGGCAGCGTGACCGGACAGGGCCGCTGCGGGCGTGGCCTCAGCGCGCGGGCTGCTTTGCCGCGAAGATCCGCTTCAGCGCGTACGGCGCCACGACCTCGAGCTGGTCGTAGCGACAACTGCCGGCTGCCTTGTCCAGGCGCCAGCGCAGGAACGTCGTGGCGTGGCGGAAGCGGTCGCCCTGGAGATGGTCGTACTTCACCTCGCACACGCGCTCGGGCCGGAGCGGCTGCCACGACAGGTCCTTGCCCGCGCTCCAGCGGCTGGTCGCACCCGGCATGCGTTGCGCCGCCGGGCCGGCTTCGTCGCCGGCCGAGGCGTCCTGGCTGGCCCAGTCGCGCCAGGGATGACGCGCGAGGGCGTCGCGTCGCAGCGGCGCCAGCTCGGCGACGAGTTCGCGCCGCCGCGCCATGGTGAACGACGACGTCACGCCGGCGTGATGGAGCAGGCCGGCGTCGTCGTAGAGGCCGAGCAACAGCGACCCGACCGCCTCGTCGCCGCCGTCGGCGCTCGACTTGTGCCAGCGAAAGCCGGCGACGACGCAGTCGGCGGTGCGGATGTGCTTGATCTTCAGCATCGCCCGCTTGCCGGGCGCATACGGGAGTGCCAGCGGCTTGGCAACGACGCCGTCGAGGCCGGCGCCCTCGAACTCGCGCAGCCACGTTTGCGCAACCTCGACGTCGCGGGTCGCGGGTGTGAGGTGCAAGGGCGCTGGTGCGTCGGCGAGCAGGGCCTCGAGCGCGTCGCGCCGCTCGGACTGCGCGACCTCGAGGAGGCTCCTGCCGCCTGCGGCCAGGAGATCGAAGGCGACGAACGATGCCGGTGTCTCGACCGCGAGCTTCGCCACACGCGAGGCGGCGGGGTGGAGGCGCTGCTGCAGGGCATCGAAGTCGAGGCCCTTGCCACGCATGACGACGATCTCGCCGTCGACGATCGCACCGGTCGGCAAGCGCTCGAGCAGGGCTTCGCGCAGCTCCGGGAAGTAGCGGTCCAGGGGCTTGAGGTCCCGGCTCTGGATGGCGATCTCGCCGGCCTTCGGACGGAAGACGATGGCGCGAAAGCCGTCCCACTTGGGCTCGAAAAGAAAGTCGCCCGCTGCCGGCAGCGCGTCGACCGACTTGGCGAGCATGGGCTCGATCGGCGCGGCGAACAGCGGCTGGCTTGAAGGACGCGGCATGCCGGTGCGCCGGCAATCGACGCGCCTTCGCCGCTCAGCGCGGTTCGTGAGAGGGGTCTGCGATCACGAGATCGGGCTCGCCGCAATGGCGCAGGATGGCGGCGCGCACCTCGTCGCGCAGCGCGACGGCATCGGCCCAGTCGCGGCCGCGCGCCTCGATCGGCGCGGCGACGACGACCCGGATCGAGCCACGCCGCGCGACCCACGTGCCGTCGCGCAGCACCGAGCGCGCGCCGCGCAGGGCGACCGGCACGACCGGCACGCCGGCCCGGGCCGCGGCGACGAACGCGCCGCTTCGAAAGGGCAGGAGGCCGGCGCGTCGCTCCAGCCGCCCTTCGGGGAAGACGATGAGCCGCGCGCCGCGCCCGACGGCATCGACCAGCGCGTCGGCGTGCTCGACGCTTCTCGCGACATCGAAACGCTCGACGAAGATCACGCCGAAGCCGATGGCGAGCGTGCGCAGCACGGCGTTCGTCGCCAGCTCCTGCTTGCCGGCGAAGACCCAGCCGCGGTCGCCCAGCACCGAGACGAGCGCGATCGCGTCGAGGTAGCTCGTGTGGTTGGCGACAAGCACGAACGCGCCGTCTTGCGGCAGGTGCTCGAGCCCGCTCGCGGTCAGGGCGATGCCGCTCCAGCGCAGCGCGAGGCGAGCGAGGATTGGCGCCACGGCGCCGAAGCGCCGTTTCGACGTGAGCAGCGCGCACGCCACGGCGACCGGCGCCAGGACCGCGAAGACCAGCGCCGAGCGCAGCGCGAAGAGCACCCCGGACAGCGCGCTCCTCGCGCGCCGCAGCTGCGGCACTGCGGCGGCGATCGAAAGCCGCGCGAGCTGCCACCACACCGGCTGGCGCGCCATCGACGCCGGTCCGCGCTGGTAAAGCTCGCGCGCCGCGGCGCGGCGGATCTTGCCGCTCGAGGTCTTCGGCACCGTCCCGGGCAGGGCGAGGACGATCTCCTCGACCGGCGCACCGATGAGCTTGGCCGCGAGCTGGTTGATCGAGTGCCTGAGCGCTTCCCGATCGATCCCTTCGCGGACGCGCAGCTCGGCAAGGACGACGACACGCTCGGTGCCGGCGGCGCGATCGGGCACGGCGAAGACCGCGACGCAGCCGCGCCGGATTTCGGACAGATTGCCGATCGCCGTCTCGAGTTCGTAAGGGCTGATGTTGCGGCCGGCGCGGATGATGATGTCCTTGTCGCGGCCGGTGATGAAGAGCGTGCCGTCGGCGAGGTAGGCGCGGTCGCCGGTGTTCACCCAGCCGCCGTCGATCAGATGTCGCGTCGCCTCGGCGTTGCGGAAGTAGCCTGGGGTCGCCGACGGACCGCGGAACTGGAGCCGGCCTTCGTGACGGTCGGCGAGCTCGAGTCCGGCGGCATCGACGACGTGCACGTCGTGGCCCACGAAGACCTGGCCGCAGGCGACGACGCACAGCGGCGAAGGCGCATCCTGCGCGGCGGGCACGGCCTCGCCACTCCGCGCGAACGCCTCGCGGTCGAGTCGGTCGACGCGCAACGGCTCGCCCGGCACCGAGGCGGCCAGGCCGACCGTGCATTCGGCCAGGCCGTAGACCGGCGCGAGGGCATGGCGTGGCAGGCCCCAGCGCGCGAAGCGACCGGCGAATGCCGCCATCGTCTCCGCGCCGATCGGCTCGGCGCCGTTGAAGGCGTAGCGCCACGAAGACAGATCGAGGCCTTCCATGTCGGCGTCGGCGATGCGGCGCAGGCAGAGCTCGAAGGCGAAGTTCGGCCCGCCCGAGATCGTGCCGCGGTGGCGATGGATGGCGCGCATCCAGTCGCTCGGCCGCGCCAGGAAGGCGAGCGGCGACATCAGCACGGTCGGGAAACCGAAGAACATGGTCGCGAAGACGCCGCCGATCAGGCCCATGTCGTGATAGAGCGGCAGCCAGCTCACGAACACGTCGCTGTCGCGCTGGCGCAAGGCGATGCCCGACGCCTTCACGTTGGCAAGCAGGTTGGCGTGGGTGAGGATCACGCCCTTGGGATCGCCGGTCGACCCCGACGTGTACTGCAGGAACGCGAGGTCGCCCGGCCGTCCGTGCAGGGGCGCGAAGCCGGCGCCCGGCCGGTCGAGGTCGGCCGGGATCAGCACGCTTCGCAGCGTTGCGACCCGCGCCCGGAGCAAGTAGGCGAGCGGCTTGGCCTCCGGCAAGGTCACGAGCAGGCTCGCGCCGGCGTTGGCGAGGATGCCGACATGACGCGTCATGTGGTCCTCGATCGCCGCCAGCCGCGCCGGCGGATAGAGCGGCACCGGCACGCCGCCCGCGAGCAAGGTGCCGTAGAAGGTGAAGAGGTAGTCGCGGCCGGTCGCCAGCATGATCGCGACGCGCTCGCCGGGGAGCAGGCCCTGCGCGGCGAGCCCGGCCGCACAGCGCATCGCACCGTCCCAGACGAGCCGGTAGGTCAGCGGATATTCGGCGCCGTCCTCGTAGAGATGGACCGAGAGCCGATCGGGCTGGCGCTCGACGTGGTACGCGAGCGCTTCGGTGAGCGAGCGCACGTGCAGGGGCGGCCGCACGCCGTCGCCCTGGTCGAGGCTGGCGACGGCGGTGTCGGCACAGCGCTCGCCCTGCGCCGATCCGGCGAGGACGAAGCGCAGCAGGTCGCGCGGCGTCTCGCTCGTCGCCAGCGCGTGCTCGGGCAAGGCAATCGCGAACTCCTTCTCGAGCCGCAGCACGAGCTCGACCCGCGCGAGGCTGTCGAGGCCGAGGTCGGTATCGAGGGACGAGTCGAGCGCGATCTCAAGCGAGCCGCCGGGGCGAAGCTCTCGCACGACGGCGCCGACGGTCCCGATCAGGCGCGTCGCCGACGTCCCGCTCGTCGCTGGCGCCATCGCGCTCGGGCTCAGGCTCAGAAGCGGACTGGCAGCGAGGTCAGGCCGCGCAGGGTCGACGACTGGCGCCACTCGGGCGTTTCCCGCGCGAGCGCCAGCCTGGGCATGCGACGCAGCAGCGCCTCGATCGCGATCTGCGCCTCCACCCGGGCCAGCGGTGCGCCCAGGCAGAAGTGGATGCCGAAGCCGAACGCGAGGTGGTGGTTGTCGGCGCGCGCGATGTCGAAGCGATCGGGGTCGGCGAACTGCTCGGGGTCGCGATTCGCGGCGCCGATCGCGGCAACCACGAGGGCATGCTTCGGGATGACCTTGCCGCCGAGCTCGACGTCCTCGGTCGCGATCCGGGCCGTCCGCTGCACCGGGCTGTCGTAGCGAAGCAGCTCCTCGACCGCGCCGGCGATCAGCGACGGGTCGCCGCGCACACGCTCGAGCTGCTCGGGGTGGCGCAGCAGGGCGAGCAGGCCGTTGCCGATGAGGTTGACGGTGGTCTCGTGGCCGGCGATGAAGATCAGCACGCAGGTGGCGAGCAGCTCGTCCTCGCTCAGCTTGTCGCCCTCTTCCTCGGCGGCCAGCAGCTGGCTCAGCAGGTCGGCCCGCGGCCGAAGCCGGCGCTCGGGGAGAAGGCTGCGGAAATACTCGCCGAGCGAGTGTCGCGCGGCGCGGCCGCGCTTGACGATCTCGCGGTCGGAGTGCAGGCCGAGCGCGTCGAGGCTGCGCGTGATGTCGGCCGTCCACTGGCGCATCGTGTCGGCGTCCTCCGCGGGCGCACCGAGCAGCTCGCAGATCACCGTCACCGGCAGCGGGTAGGCGAGGTCGGCGATGACGTCCATCGAGGTGCCGCCCTCGACGAGGTCGAGCCGTCGCTCGACGATCTCGCGGATGCGCGGCTTCATGCCTTCGACGACGCGGCTCGTGAAGGCCTTGCTCACGAGCGAGCGCAGGCGCGTGTGGGCGGGCGGGTCACGAAAGACCATCGGCCGCGGTACGCGCTCGGAATCGTCGCCATAGACCCCGGCGAGGGCGGCGCCGAAGCCCTCGCGGCCGAAGCGCGGGTCGCGCATCACCGTCATCACCTCGTGATAGCGCGTGACCACCCAGTAGCCCTGGGCGGTGCGGTGGACCGGATCCTCGGCACGCAGCCGGCGATAGAACGGATACGGGTCGGCGTGGAACTCGCGACTCGCCGGATCGAACAGGATTTCGCTTTGCAGCGGCGCAGGCAGGCTCTCGTCGCGATGCTGCGCCACGGCGGCCTCGGCCTGCGCGAGCCAGAAGCGCATGTCCATCGCCTCGAGCAAGGTCGCGGCCTTCGTCAGGTGCCAGATCGAGGCCGAGCGCTGGCCGGCGAGCTGATGCATCGTGCCGGCGGCGAGGTGGCAGCGCGCCAGGAGCGGCCGCATCGCCATGGCGGAGGCCAGTGCGACGGCCTCGCGGTAGCAGCGCGCCGCAGCGTCGAATCCCGAGGTTCCGCCCGCGGTGCAGATGTCGCCGAGAACGCGCAGCACCTCCGGCTCGGCGAAGCGCTGACGATGCAGGCGCAGCAGCGCCAGGGCCTGCTCGGCCGCTTCGAGCGCACGCGCGGTCTGGCCGGCGGCGAGCCGTGCTTCGCTCAGGTTGGTGAGCTCGAGGACCTGGAACGGCACGATGCTCGCAAAGGTCGATTGCCGGGCGAGCCGCTCGAGCAAGTCAAGCCCTTCCTCGATCCGCCCCGAGCGCACGTAGGCCAGGCCGAGGTTGGGCGCGCCGTACTTGTAGAGCGGGCCGAAGTTGGCGCGCTTGCAGATGTCGAGGGCACGCTCGAGCGCGGGGATCGCACGATCGAACTCGCCGCGCATCTGGTGGCGCTGGCCGAGCCCCATGTAGGTCGCGGCAAGGCTGTACGGATGGCTCGACGCCTCGGCGATCTCGACGCTGAGCGCGCCGACGTCGTGTGCCGTCTCGAACTCGCCCAGGCCGGCGAGGCACCATGCGCTCCAGGAGCGCGAGGTGACCGACTGCAGCGCCGCCATTCCGTAGCGGTGCGCCGTCGCGGCGCCGGCACGGCGCTGCAGGTTGCGTCCGAAGGCGTCGATGGCCCGGCGGAAGTTGCCGAGGCTCACGTGCGCCTCGCCCTCCCGATGGTTGACGACCGCCTCGAGCGCGTCGTCGTGGAGCGCGAGGGCGATGCCGCGCGACCGCTTGGCGTAGTCGAGCGCACGGTCGGGGTCGCCGATGCACCAGCTCCAGGTCGCCATCGCCGCCGAAACTCGGCCCTGGCGGCGCGGGTCGTCGATGCGGTGCGCCAGACCCTCGGCTTCGCGCAGCACCTCGACGATGCGCGGGAAGTCGCCGAGCGGGATCAGCGCGCTGTGCAGGTCGAAGCGCAGGTCGATGCCCTGGGCAAGCGTCTCGCGCGTCTCGGCCAGGTGGGAGAGCGCGTCGAGCGCCTGCTCGACGCAGCGCACCGCGTCCTGGGAGGCGTTGCGCGCGGTCGCTTTCAACCCCGCCTGGTGCAGATAGGTGATTGCCTTGCCCCAGAGCTCGCCGCGCTGCGCGTGGTGGGCGAGGCGGTCGGTGTGGTCGGCCGCCTGGGGCAGGTCGAGGCGTTCGAGCACGTCGACGATGCGCGCATTGAGCGCACGGCGCGTCTCGAGGACGAGCGCGTTGTATGCCACCTCCTGCGTGAGGGCGTGCTTGAAGGTGTACTCGAGCTCGGGAAAGAGGCGGGTCTCGTAGAGGAATTCGCCCGCCTGCAGGCGGGCAAGCATGCCGCGCAGGGTCGTCTCGTCGTGCTCGCTGATCGCCTCGAGCAGCGAGAACGGCACGTTGCGGCCGATCGCCGCGGCCGACTGGAGCAGCCACTTCTCGTCGGCCGACAGGCGATCGATCCGCGCCGCCAGAACCGCCTGGACCGTCGCCGGAATGCGCGTCTGCGCCTCCCCCAGGTCCTTGACGAGAAGAAAGCTGCCGCGCTCGCCGGCGACCACGCCGGTCTCGATCAGCGCGCGCACGCTTTCCTCGAGGAAGAACGGATTGCCGGCAGTGCGCGCGATCAGCATCTCGGCGACCGGGCGCAGCTCGGGCTGCGGGCCGAGCAACGCCTTCAGCAGCTCCTCGGCGCCGTCAGCGGGCAGCGGATCGAGGCGCAGCGTCGAGGCGTGGGCCGTGCCTTCCCAGCGGTGGCGATGCTCGGGCCGGCAGGTGGTGAGCACGACCACCGGCAGCCCGGCGATGCCCTCGACCAGGCCGTCGAGCAGCGCCTCGCTCTGTGCATCGAAGGCGTGCAGGTCCTCGAAGACGAGCAGGAGCGGGCGCGCCTCGGCCTGGCGCAGGAAGAGCGTGCGGGTCGCTTCGAAGATGCGACGCTGGCGCTGCGCCGGATCGAGCTCCTGCCAGACCGGATCGTCGACGGCGACGTCGAGCAGCGCGAGCAGCGCGGGGAGGATCGGCGCGAGCGCGCCGTCGAGTGCCGCGAGCGCGGCGACGATGCGCGCGCGAATGCGCGGGCCGTCGTCGCGGTCCTGGATCTCGAAGTAATCGCGCAGCAGACGAACCACCGGCAGGTACGCCGTCGCGCGCCCGTAGGAGGTCGCGCCGGTCTTGAGGATCAGCCAGCCCTTGCCGTCGTCGCCGCGCGTGAACTCGTGGACCAGGCGCGACTTGCCGATGCCGGGCTCGCCGACGATCGAGATCGCCTGGCCATGGCCCGAGCGCGCGACCGCGAGCACGTCGCGCAGGCGCGCGAGCGCGTCGTCGCGGCCGGTGAACCGGGTGAGGCCGCGAGCGACGGCAGCCTGCAGGCGGGTGCGCACGGGGCCCGCGCCGGTGATCTGGAAAACCTCGACCGGCGCCGCCAGGCCCTTGATCGTCCTGGCGCCGAGCGAGGTCGCCTGCACATAGCCTTCGACCGCGCGCATGCCGTCGGCGGTGACGAGGATCGTGCCCGGCGCCGCGATCTGTTCCATGCGCGCGGCGAGGTGGGCGGTCTGGCCGACGGCGCTGTAGTCCATGCGCAGGTCGCTGCCGACCGAGCGGACGACGACCTCGCCCGAGTTCAGGCCGATGCGCACGCGCACCGGCCGGTCGGCTGCGCCGGGCACGCCTGCCGACGCGAGCTCGCGCTCGGCGAGCGTCTCCTGGATCCTGAGCGCGGCGTAGCAGGCACGCACCGCATGGTCCTCGTGTGCGAGCGGAGCGCCGAAGAGCGCCATGATGCCGTCGCCCATCACCTGGCTGACGGTGCCCTCGTAGCGATGAACCGCCTCCATCATCACCTCGAGAACGGGATCGAGCAGCGCGCGCGCCTCCTCGGGGTCGCGATCGGCGAGCAGCTCCATCGAGCCCTTCACGTCGGCGAACATCACGCTGATCTGCTTCCTCTCGCCGATCACCGAATGACGCGCGCTCATGATCTTGTCGGCGAGATGCTTGGGGGTGTAGCTCTGCGGCGAGGCGAAGCGGCCGTCGGTGGCGAGGTTGGCGCCGCATTCGGGACAGAACTTCGCCTCGAAGGGAACGTCGCTGTCGCAACGGGCGCATTTCATGTTGCCGATGATAGAGTCGCGCCTGCTGAAAAACGCCTGTTCGGCAAGTCAGGATCCTCTGTCGCCGACGCGTTGAAGCGATGACTCCACCCCAGCCGTCTTCTGCACTTTCGGCCGTCGCGTCGACCCCTTCCACGCCGTCCGATGCCGAGCCCGCGATCGTCGCGCAGCTCAAGCGCAGGCTCCAGGGCAAGCCGATCGCGACGTTCGACGTGCATCTTGCCGATCACCGCAGCTGGCGCATCGGCAGCGAATCGCCGGCATTCACGCTGCGCCTGCGCACGCCGGCCGCGCTGGTCGCGCTCGGCTCGTTCGACGAGTTCGCCGTGGCGAGCGCATACATGAACGGCGAGATCGATCTCGAGGGCGACTTCCTTTGCGCGCTCGACCTGCGCCGGGCCATGACCGACTGGCATCCGCTCCAGTCGATCTGGCGCCACCTGAGGCCGATCCTCTTCGGCCGGGTCGACACCGACAAGCTCTGGGTGCAGCAGCACTACGACTACGGCAACGACTTCTACTTCGCGTTCCTCGACAAGCGCGTCAAGCTGTATTCGCAGGCTCTCTATCGCAGCGACGAACAGTCGCTCGAGGACGCCGCCGAGCAGAAGCTCGACTACGTCTTTCGCGCATGCCGGCTCCAGCCGGGCTCGCAGGTCCTCGACATCGGCGCCGGCTGGGGGTCGTTCGCCGGCCACGCGAGCCGGCGCGGCGTCAACGTCACGATGCTCACGATCTCGAAGGAGCAGCACGACTACCAGAAGGGCCTGGTCGCCGCGAACGCGAGCCCCGGCTCGCTGGAGACGGTCTTCGAAAGCATCTTCGCGTTCGAGGCGCCGAGGGCGTACGACGCCATCGTGCTGCTCGGCGTGATGGAACACCTGCCCGACTACCGCACGCTCTTTCCCGTCCTCGAGCGACTGATGAAGCCGGGGGGCCGCCTCTACATGGACTTCGCGGCGAACCGCACGAAGTTCAACGTCAGCTCGTTCACCTACCGCTACATCTTTCCCGGCTCGCACACGCCCGTCGTGATTCCCGACCTTCTCGCGGCCGCGAATCGCACCGCCTTCGAGACCGTGTCGCTGCACAACGATCGCCACAGCTACTTCCTGACGCTGCGCGACTGGGGTCGCAACCTCGAGGCACAGCGCGAGGCGCTCGTGTCGAAGTACGGCGAGCGCACCTTCCGCCTGTTCCAGCTCTACCTCTGGGGCTGCGCACGCCAGTTCCAGAAGGACGGCGAGCTCGAGAGCTATCGCGTCGTCTTCCAGAAAGGGCACGGCGCGCCGTCGTCGGAGATCGGCCTCAGGCACTGACGAGGGGCGCGTCGGGGCCGCCGCGGCGCCGCGCGTGCAATGATCCGCGCCCATGCAACCGCCCGTCCCACCGTCGCATCCTGCGCGCGCCAGCGCCTCGACGTGGCTCGGCCGCGGTGTCCTGTTCGTCGCCATCGTCTTCCTGCTCGAGCAGGCCCGGCCGCTGCTTCTGCCGGTGGCGATCGCGATCGTCTTCACCTTCGTGCTCTCGGCGCCGGTGCGCGCGCTGCGCCGCCTGGGCGTGCATGAGTACGTCGGCGCCCTGCTTGTCGTCGGCGCGGCGTTGGCCGCAATCGTCGTCCTCGGCATGCTCATTGCGGCGCCGGCCGCCGCCTGGTGGGCGCGCGCGCCGATCGTCGTCCACGAGTTGATCGAGGCGGTGCAGCGCTGGCGCGACGCCCTCTTTCCCTATGCGCCGCCGGCCTCGCTGATGCGGCCGGCCCACGCCGGCGCCGCAGCGGCGGTCGCCGATCCGCTCAACGAGAGGCTGGCGTCGGAAGGCTGGACCTTCACCCGCCTGGCGATCGGCGAGACGATCTCGTTCGCGGTCTCGGCCTCGGCGACCGTGATCCTGCTCTATTTCCTGCTCGCGTCCGAGCGCTGGTTCGTGATGCGCGCTGCGGCGGCGATCCCGCGCTCGCGGGCCCGGGCGCTGGTGCTCTCGGGCCTGCGCCAGGCCGAGCGCGACATCGGCCTGTTCATCACGACGATGAGCCTTGTCAACGTCGCCCTCGGTGTGGCCACCGGCTTCGCGCTCTGGGCGATCGGCTTGCCCAATCCCGTGCTCTGGGCGACGACGGCGGCCGTGCTCGCCTTCATCCCCTACCTGGGGCCGCTGCTCATCACGGCGCTGCTCCTGCTCGCCGGCAGCGTCGCCTTCGGCACCGGCGTCGAGATGCTGGGCCCGCCCGCGGCGTTCCTCGTCCTGCACGGCATCGAGGCGAACTTCCTGAGCCCGATGATCATGGGCCACCGGCTGCGGTTGCAGCCGGTCTTCGTGTTCCTGGCCGTGATGACCCTGGGCTGGCTGTGGGGCATCGCTGGCGCGTTTCTCGCCGTGCCGGTGCTCCTGGGCGTGCGCGCGACCTGCAAGCGGGTGCGGTCGCTTCGCCTGGTCTGCGCGTTCCTGCAGGGCGACTAGCCAGAACTGCTCTCTGACGGGCCGCCGGGCCGCCCTTACACCGGCGACATCGCCGTGTCATCGACGTCCCCGAGCATCACGGCGACATGCGGCGGCGTCCTACGGGCATTTGTCACGACGATCGCCAAAATCATCTGTCGGACGCCTGCCGCCCGTTCCCATGCGCATCGCCTACGTTACTGAAACCTACCCCCCCGAGCTGAACGGCGTGTCGCTCACTGTCGAGCGCACGGTCCGGTTCCTGCGGGCGCAGGGGCACTTGGTCGAGCTGATCCGTCCGCGACAGCCGGGCGAGGCCGCGCTCGACGCCGACGACGAGCTGCGTACCGCCGGCTGCGCCATTCCGATGTACCGCGAGATGCGCTTCGGCCTGTCACGGGTCGGCCCGTTGCTCGGCAGGTTCAGACGGACTCGGCCCGACATCGTCCACCTCGCGACGCCCGGCCCGCTGGCCTGGTCGGCGCTCGCCGCAGCGCGCGCGCTCGGCATCGCGACCACCTCCGACTTTCGCACCAACTTCCACCAGTACAGCCGCTACTACCGGCTCGCCTTCCTCGGTGGGGCCGTGCTCGGCCTGCTGCGGCGCTTTCACAATCTCACCCGCCTCACTTTCGTGCCGACCCGCGGCGTCGTGGCCGAGCTGGACGCCGCAGGCTTCCATCATCTGACCGTGGTCGGCCGCGGCGTCGACAGCGAGCGCTTCTCGCCGTCGCTGCGCAGCGAAGAGCTGCGCTCGCGCTGGCAAGCGGGCGACGCGCCCGTCCTGCTGATGGTGGGCCGCGTCGCTTCGGAGAAGAACGTCGAGCTCGGACTGCGCGCCTTCGAACAGGCGCGTGCGGTTCGTCCGGGAACCCGGATGGTCGTCGTCGGCGACGGCCCCGCGCGGAGCGCGCTGGAGAAGGCGCATCCGCAGGTGCAGTTCGTCGGCGTGAAGCGCGGCGCCGAGCTTGCCGCGTGCTACGCCTCGGCCGACGTGTTCCTTTTCCCGTCACTTTCCGACACCTTCGGCAACGTCGTGTTGGAAGCGCTCGCGTCGGCGCTTCCGGTGGTCGCCTTCGACACCGCGGCGCCTGCCGAGCACGTCGTCGACCAGGTCAGCGGTCGGCTCGTTCCGCCCGGCGACGACCCGGCGTTCGTTGCCGCCGTGGTGGATCTCGTCGGCCGCCAACACGATCTTGCACCGATGCGTGCTGCTGCCTTGCTGGCGGCGCAACGCGCCACCTGGCCGGAAGTTCTCGGCCGATTCGAAGCCCGTCTCGCGGCCACCGCCCATGCGACCGAAGCGTCCCCTGCACCCGTCGCCGTCGTGGCCTGAGCAGCAGCTGCTCTGGGCCCAGAGAGAGCTCGCGCTCGCGCTCTGGATGCACGGGGCGGCGACGCGCCACTGGGTGGTGCGCGTGTTCGGCATCGTCAGTCGGGTCGGCGACGGCTGGCTCTGGTACGGCATCATCGCTTCGCTGCTGTGGGCCGGGGGCCCCACGGGCGCATCGGCGGGGATCCGGATGATCTGCGTCGGCGCCATCGATCTGGTCGTCTACAGGATCATCAAGCGATGGATCGCGCGGCCGCGCCCGTACCGCGCCTGCCCCGACATCCGCGCCTGCACCAAGACGCTCGACGAGTTCAGTTTCCCGAGCGGCCATACGCTGCACTCGGTCGCGTTCAGCCTGATCCTCACCGTCTACTACCCGGTGTTCGGCTTCTTCGTCTGGCCGTTCACCATCCTGATCGCCGTCTCGCGCATCGTTCTCGGCCTGCACTACCCGAGCGACGTGATCGTCGGCGCGGTGATCGGCGCCGTCACCGCCGCGGTCAGCTTCAATCTGCTGTAGTCGGCTGCCAGACGGTGCTGTGGCCGCTGCCTGTGGGGCGGGTGCGGCGCATGTAGTCGGCGACGGTCGCGGGCTTTCGCGTCTCGAGGGCGCGTGCCAGGATTCCCTGCCACGACCTACGCACGGCGACGAAGTCGGCGTCGCGCGGATGCAGTTCCAGGCGCAGCACCGGATTGTTCCGCTCGCCGATCGCGACCGCCGCGTTCCAGGCCACCGACATGCTGCGGCGCCAGCCGCGCGAGGTGCTGTAGACGACGCTCTGGCACGGCGTTGCCTCGCGGCCCGGCAGGTGGACGAGCTCACGCAGCGTCGCCGTGTAGTCGAACGGCCGCTCGACGATCGCCGACCACGCGCCGGGACCGAGCAGCCAAGCCGGTGCGACGAAGCCGGCCAGCGGCCACCGGTGTTTCGCGAACCACTCGATGCCGAGGTCGATCCGGCGCAGCGCCTCGCCGCGCGACAGGGCCCAGAACTCGCCCTCGCCACGCGTGTAGTGCGAGCGCCGCAAGCCGTCGCGCCAGTTCTCGGCGGTCCCGGTGTCGCGGTGGGTGAAGCCGTGCAGCGCGAGCTCGTCGCCGCGATCCACCCGCTCGCCGAGCCAGGCCTCGAACTCCGGCGTCGACGGCTCGTCGTGGTAGCGCGGCACTGCAAGCAGGGTCAGCGGCACGTCGCCGGCGACGTCGTGCACGGCCTCGAGCGTGCGCAGGCAGGCCGAGCGCGTCGCCGGCGCCGCGTCGTGCAGGACGATGCAGATCGTGCGGCCACTCGTCGCATCGGTCGATGCCGGGTCGCTCATCGCTGCAGTGCTCCGGATTCGCTTCGCATCGGCGCCGCGACCGCGCTTTCGCCGGCGATCAGGCGCAGGTAGTGCGCGACGAGTCCCGGCAGCACGCGCTGCCAGTCACTCGCTTCGGCGCGGCAACGCGCGGCGCGCGCGCACGCGTTCCGGTCGCCTTCGAAGAGCGCGGCGATGCCCTCGGCGAACGAGGCGGCCGAGCTCCCCGCGACGGCGATGCCGTTGTCGCGATCGACGAGCTCGCCGAGCCCTTCGGCGTCGCGGACGACGATCGGAAGGCCGCACGCCATGGCCTCGAGCGGCGACAGGCCGAAGGTCTCCTGATCGCCGGCGTGGATGAAGGCATCGGCGCTCGCGAGCGCGGTGGCGAGTGACTCGGCCGAGGTCATGAAGGGGAGGACGACGACGCGCGGTCCGGCCGGCGGTGGCGTCGGTCCCGCGCCGATCGCGACCAGCAGGTAGGGCGCGCCAAGCCGGCCCACCGCCTCGGCGATCACGTCGAGGTGCTTCTCGGGGGCGAAGCGGCCGGCATACACGAGCAACCTCGCATCCGCGTCGATGCCGTGCCGTGCGCGCCAGGTCGGGTCGCGCCGCGCGGGATGGAAGAGACGACTGTCGACGCCGAGCGGCTGGCAGGCCACGCGTTCGAGTCCCCACTCGCGCAGGTGCGCGGTCATCGCCAGGCTGGGCGCGAGGACGAGGTCGAAGCCGCGGTAGACACGGTGCGCGTAGCGCTCGGCGACGCGGGCGGCGGCTGCCCCGAAGCGACGCCCTCCGGCCAGGCGCGCCATGGCGACGAGGTTCGAGTGGCAGTAGGCGACCGCCGGCACGCCGAGCTCGCGCGCCGCGTCGAGCGCGCCCCAGGCAACCCGATAGGGATCGCCGGCCTCGAGGATGTCGGGCGCGAGCGCGACGAGCGTGCGTGCGATCGCGGCGCGGCGCACCGGCAACCGGTAGCCGGCCCCGCCGGGCAGCGGCAGCGACGGCAGCGTGGCGACGCCGGGATCGCTGCCGGCCACGCGCGGCACGGCGATCGTGTGGCGCCAGCGCGGCTGGCCGGCGAGCCAGTCGTGCTTGGTCGTCAGGTAGCGGCGCACGCCACCGCCGGTCGGACTCCAGAACATCGTCG
>JBDTJD010000158.1:0-2980 GCA_039935975.1 Caldimonas sp. | reverse complement strand
GCGCCGCATCGACGCCCAGGTCCTGCCAGAAATTGGTGAGCTGCAGGGCAGTGCAGATGGCATCGGAGCGGTTCAGCGCGACCGGATCGTCGATGCCGTAAAGGTGCAGCAGGAGCCGGCCGATCGGGTCAGCCGAACGGCGGCAGTAGTCGAGGAGCCCGGCGCGATCGGCGTAGCGCGGATTGCTCGAGTCCTGGGCGAAGGCATCGAGCAGCGCGGCCAGCAGCGGAACCGGCAGCCGATGGCGGTCGATGGCAAGCGCCAGGGGCCGGAAGATCTCGGCCCATCGTCCGGAGGCTGCCCCTCCTCTCGAGACCGCATCGAGATCGGACCGATAAGCGGCCAAGGCGGCGAGGCGCTCGCCGCTCGTCGCCGTGCCTTCATCGGCGATGTCGTCGGCGGTGCGGGCGAAGCGGTAGATGGCGACGATCGGCGGGCGCAGGGCGGGTGGGCACAGCCACGACGCCACCGGGAAGTTCTCGTAATGGTCGACGCCCATCGGCGCGATTCTCCACGGCGGACGCGAACTCGGGAGCCCGGCCGCCTGTCGGTCCCGGTGCGCGGTCTTTCCTCGGCGAGGCGCCGGGTAAACTACCCGGTGCGACGGAGTCGTTTCGCGGCCTGTCCGACGGCAGCCGTCGTCGCCGTCCATGCTTCACGCCGCGCGGGTGGCGAAATTGGTAGACGCACCAGGTTTAGGTCCTGACGCCTTCACCGGCGTGTCGGTTCGAGTCCGACCCCGCGCACCAGCCCTTTGAAAGCCAGAACATCATGCCTGTCAACGTTGAAACCCTCGACAAGCTCGAGCGCCGCATCACCCTGTCGCTGCCTGCGGCGACGATCGCCTCGGAGGTGGAATCGAGGCTTCGCCGCCTGTCGCGCACCGTCAAGGCGGCGGGCTTTCGCCCGGGCAAGGTGCCGATGAGCGTCGTCTCCCAGCGCTATGGCTACTCGGTGCAGAGCGAAGTCCTCAACGACAAGGTCGGCCAGGTCTTCAACGACGCCGTCAACGAGGCCAAGCTGAGGGTCGCGGGACCTCCGCGCATCACCGAGAAGGCCGACGCGCCCGAAGGCGAGGTCGCTTTCGACGCGACGTTCGAGGTCTACCCCGAGGTGAAGATCGGCGACCTGAAGTCGGCCGAAGTCGAGCGCGTCTCGGCCGATGTGACCGAGGACGCGGTCGACAAGACGATCGAGATCCTGCGCAAGCAGCGGCGCACGTTCCAGCAGCGTCCGGCCGCCGAGGGCGCGGCCGTGGGCGATCGGGTCACGATCGACTTCCAGGGCACGGTCGACGGCGTCGCCTTCGACGGCGGCAAGGCCGAGGGATTCCAGTTCGTGATCGGCGAAGGCCAGATGCTCGAGCAGTTCGACAGCGCTGTGCGCGGCATGCGCACGGGCGACTCCAAGACCTTTCCGCTTCAGTTCCCCGCCGACTACCAGGGCAAGGATGTTGCCGGCAAGGAGGCCGACTTCGTGGTCACGGTGAAGAAGATCGAGGTGCAACAGCTGCCGGCAGTCGATGAAGCGCTCGCCAAGGCGCTCGGCATCGGCGGCGGCACGGTCGAGGCACTGCGCGCCGACGTGCGCAAGAACCTGGAGCGGGAGGTGAAGTTCCGGGTCCAGGCGCGCAACAAGGCGAGCGTGATGGAAGCGCTGGTCAAGGTCGCCGACCTCGAGGTGCCGAAGGCGCTCGTGGGCGGCGAGGTCGAGCGGATGATCGAGCAGATGCGTGTCGACCTCAAGAAGCGCGGCGTCAAGGACGCCGAGACGGCGCCGATTCCCCCCGAGATGTTCCAGGAGCAGGCCGAGCGTCGCGTCCGCTTGGGCCTGGTCGTCGCCGAGCTGGTGCGCAGCCAGAATCTGCAAGCCAGGCCGGAGCAGCTGCAGGCGCACATCGAGGAGCTGTCGCAGAGCTACGAGAAGCCGGCCGAGGTGATGCGCTGGTACCTGAGCGACCGCAATCGCATGGCCGAGGTCGAGGCGCTGGTGGTCGAGAACAACGTCGCGTCGCACGTCCTTGCGCATGCGAAGGCGACCGAGAAGACGGTTCCGTTCGACGAGCTGATGGCGGGTTGATGGCGCGCTGGCCGATCGGGCAGGCGGCACGGCGCGGCGTGGCTCTTGCGGTCACATAATGGGCCCCGAAATGGCGAACATGACAGTGAACAAGGAAGAGAAATGAGCGCGCTGGACACCGAAGGCCTGGGCATGGTCCCGATCGTCATCGAGACGTCGGGCCGAGGCGAACGGGCCTACGATATCTACAGCCGGCTGCTGCGCGAACGGCTGATCTTCCTGGTCGGCCCGGTGACCGACCAGACCGCGAATCTCGTTGTTGCTCAGATGCTCTTTCTCGAGAGCGAGAACCCCGACAAGGACATCCACCTCTACATCAACTCGCCAGGCGGATCGGTGAGCGCGGGCCTGTCGATCTACGACACGATGCAGTTCGTCAAGCCCGATGTGTCGACGATGTGCATGGGCATCGCAGCAAGCATGGGTTCGTTCCTGCTGATGGCGGGCGCCAAGGGCAAGCGGATGGCGCTGCCGAACTCGCGCGTCATGATCCACCAGCCTTCGGGCGGTGCCCAGGGCCAGGCGACCGACATCGAGATCCATGCCCGCGAGATCCTGAAGACGCGCGAGCAGCTCAACCGGATCTACTCCGAGCGCACCGGGCAGCCGATCGAGAAGATCCGGGCCGACATGGAACGTGATTTCTTCATGGATGCCGAGGAATCGAAGGCCTATGGCCTGATCGACCAGGTGCTGAGCGAACGCGGCGCGCCAACTGCGGCACGCTGAACCCCGGCGGGCGCGTGGGCCCGCAACAACGATGTGAACGGGGCCTTTTTGAAGCCAAGGCCCCGTTTTCTTTTCCACTATGATTGTTGGGCGTTGCTCCTTCGACGCCGCATTCACTGACCCTTCATGGCCGAGAAAAAAGGTTCATCGAGCGAAAAGGTTTTGTACTGCT
>JBDTJD010000157.1:0-7516 GCA_039935975.1 Caldimonas sp. | reverse complement strand
GGACGGCGACGCCGGCGCCGCTGCCACGCGGGTAGCGCACCGCGACGGGGTGATCCTGCAGGAACGCGGTGTAGAGCGACTGGCGGCACTCGTCCTCGTCCGACGGCGTCATCACGCTCAGGTTCGGCACGCAGCGCAGGTAGGGAATATCGAAGGCGCCCGCATGGGTCGCGCCGTCGGCGCCGACGATGCCGGCGCGGTCAAGCGCGAAGACCACCGGCAGGTTCTGGATCGCGACGTCGTGGATCAGCTGGTCGTAGCCGCGCTGCAGAAAGGTCGAGTAGATGGCGACGACCGGCTTCAGCCCTTCGCAGGCCAGGCCCGCGGCGAAGGTGACGGCGTGCTGCTCGGCGATGCCGACGTCGAAATAGCGCTTCGGGAAGCGCTTCTCGAACTCGACCATGCCCGAGCCCTCGCGCATTGCCGGCGTGATGCCGACGAGGCGCTCGTCCTTGGCGGCCATGTCGCACAGCCACTGGCCGAAGACCTGGGTGAAGGTCGTCTTCGGCGGCGTCGCCGGCTTGACGATGCCGACCGCCGGATCGAACTTGCCCGGCCCGTGGTAGTTGACCGGATCGTTCTCGGCGAGCTTGTAGCCGTAGCCCTTCTTGGTGACGACGTGCAGGAACTGCGGTCCCTTCAGGTCGCGCAGGTTCTCGAGCGTGGGGATCAGCGAGTCGAGATCGTGGCCGTCGATCGGGCCGACGTAGTTGAAGCCGAACTCCTCGAAGATCGTGCCCGGCACGACCATGCCCTTGGCGTGCTCCTCGAAGCGGCGCGCCAGCTCGAAGAGCGGCGGCGCGTTCTTGAGCACGTTCTTGGCCGTGTCGCGCGCCGTCGCGTAGAACTTGCCGCTCATCAGGCGCGCCAGGTAGCGGTTGAGCGCGCCGACCGGCGGCGAGATCGACATGTCGTTGTCGTTCAGGACGACGAGCATGTCGGCGGGCTGCCCGTCCTTGGTCTCGCCGGCGTTGTTGAGCGCCTCGAAGGCCATGCCGGCGCTCATCGCGCCGTCGCCGATGATGGCGACGCACTTCCTGTTCTCGCCCTTCAAACGCGCCGCCACGGCCATGCCGAGCGCCGCCGAGATCGAGGTCGACGAGTGCGCGGTGCCGAAGGTGTCGTACTCGCTCTCGTCGCGGCGCGGGAAGCCCGAGAGGCCGCCGAGCTGGCGCAGCGTCCCCATCCGGTCCTTGCGGCCCGTGAGGACCTTGTGCGGATAGGTCTGATGGCCGACGTCCCAGACGAGCCGGTCGCGCGGCGTGTCGAAGACGTAGTGGAGCGCGATGGTCAGCTCGACCGTGCCGAGGTTGGACGAGAAGTGGCCGCCGGTCTGCGACACGGTCTGCACCATGAATTCGCGCAACTCGACGGCAAGCTGCTTGAGCTCGGGGCGCGAAAGCCGGCGGACGTCCGACGGGACGGCGATGCGGTCGAGGAGCGAGGAAGTCATGGGTTCAGGAGTCGCGGTCGACGACGCGATCGGCAAGGACGCGCAGCTGCTCGGCATCGGCGAAGCCGGCGCGCTCGAGGGCGGCGTGCGCAGCGCGGCGCAGCGTTTCGGCATGCGCCCGCGCGGCCTCGAGGCCGAGCACGGTGACGTAGGTGGGCTTGTTGTTGTCGAGGTCCTTGCCGGCGGTCTTGCCGAGCGTCGCCGAGGCCTGGGTGACGTCGAGGATGTCGTCGACGACCTGGAAGGCGAGGCCGAGCGCGTCGCCGTACTCGGCCAGCGCCTGCCACTCGGCCGGGCTCGTCCGGCCGCAGGCGGCGCCCATCAGGACGCTGGCGCGCAGCAGCGCACCGGTCTTTCTGCGGTGCATGTCGGAGAGCGTCGTCTCGCCCAGCGGCCGGCCGACGCTCGCGAGATCGATCGCCTGTCCGCCCGCCATGCCGGCCCCCCCGGCCGCGCGCGCGAGCAGCGCGCACAGGCGAGCCTGCAGAGGGGCTTCGACGCTGCCGTCCTCCGGCGTCAGAACCTCGAAGGCCAGGGCCTGCATCGCGTCGCCGGCGAGCATCGCCTGGGCAACGCCGAAGCGCACGTGGACCGTCGGCTTGCCACGACGCAGGACGTCGTCGTCCATGCACGGCAGGTCGTCGTGGACCAGCGAGTAGGCGTGGATCAGCTCGACCGCGCACGCCGCCCGCATGGCCGCCGCGCGTTCGCCGCGCACCGAATGCGCCGCCGCGAGGACGAGGAGCGGGCGCAGGCGCTTGCCGCCATCGAGGACGGCATATCGCATTGCTTCGCCCAGGCCAGCCGGGGCGTCGACGGGAACCGAGCGGTCGAGCGCCGACTCGACCGCGTCGAGTTCGGCCAGCGACCAGGTGTCGAAGTCGTCGCGCTTCATCTTTTCGTTCGGTGCGTGCGGAAATTCAGGCGCCCGACCAGGGCTTGAGCTGCCCGTCCTCGAGGACCTTGACTTGCTGCTCGACCGCCTCGAGGCGAACGCGGCAGTACTGGAGCAGTTCGGCGCCGCGGCGATAGCCGGCCAGGAGGCTTTCGAGGGGCAATTGGCCGGCCTCCATGGAAGCCACGAGCGTTTCGAGCTCGCTCAGCGCCACCTCGTAGTTGGCTGGCGCCGCGGGCGGCTCGCCAGGGCGGGAGTCGATCGTCATGAGGCTTCGAAAAGGAAATGATTGTAGTCAGCCCCTCCGGCCCCACCTCGGTTCTGGGCGTCGGCGACTGCAAGGTCGTCGCGGCACCCGTCACGCCATCGGGGTCGCGAGACCCGCTGGTTACAATCCGCGGCCCTTCGGTCGAGGCGACCCGTTCGCCTCGTCGCCGGTCAGGGCCCCCGGGCCCCGCATCCCCTACGGAGACCCCCCACAGCCATGTCCGACCAGCGCGTCACCCGAGAGGCACTCGCCCCTGCGCAGTCGCAGCTTCCGGTCGGAAGCTACTTCGATCCGGAACTGTTCGAGCGCGAGCGCCAGGTCCTGTTCGCGAAGAGCCCGCGCTACGCTGGGCACGCCCTCACGGTGCCCGACCTCGGCGACTACTACGCCTTGCCGCACGAGGGCGAGGGACGCGTCCTGTTGCGCACGCCCCGGGGCCTGGAGCTCGTGTCGAACGTCTGCAGGCACCGCCAGGCACTGATGCTGCGCGGCCGCGGCAACACGGGCGACAACATCGTCTGCCCGCTGCACCGCTGGACCTACGACCTCGGCGGCCAGTTGATCGGCGCGCCGCACTTCGCCGACGATCCCTGCCGCGACCTGCCGAACTACCCGATCCAGAGCTGGAACGGCATGGCCTTCGACAGCCCGACGGCCGGCGACCGGCAGCGTGACGTCGCCGCCGAGCTCGCCTCGATCGGCCCGAACGCCGACTTCGATTTCAAGGGCTACGCTTTCGACAGCGTCCGGCTGCACGAGTGCGACTACAACTGGAAGACCTTCATCGAGGTGTACCTCGAGGATTACCACGTCGCGCCCTTTCACCCGGGGCTTGGCCAGTTCGTGACCTGCGAGGACCTGCGCTGGGAGTTCGGCGCGCACCATTCCGTGCAGACCGTCGGCCCGAAGAACGAGCTCGCCAAGCCGGGGTCGCCCGCCTACCGCAAGTGGCACGACGCCGTGCTCGCCTATCGGCAGGGACGCTTTGACGACCCGATCCCCAAGCACGGCGCGATCTGGCTCACCTACTACCCGGCGACGATGGTCGAGTGGTATCCGCACGTCCTCGTCGTCTCGACGCTGATCCCCAAGGGTCCGCAGAAGACGCTCAACGTCGTCGAGTTCTACTACCCCGAGGAAATCCAGTCCTTCGAGCGCGAATTCGTCGAGGCCGAGCAGGCCGCCTACTGGGAGACCTGCGCCGAGGACGACGAGATCGCCCTGCGCATGGACGCCGGCCGGCGCGCCCTCCTCGAGCGCGGCGACGACGACGTCGGCCCTTACCAGAGCCCCATGGAAGACGGCATGCAGCAGTTCCACGAGTGGTATCAGCGGGCGATGCGCTGAAGGCGCAGAAGCCATGAGCGCACCCTATCGCACCCTCGTCGACGCCCCTTCGCTCGTCGCCCTCCTCGCCGATCCGGCGCGCGCCACGGTCGTCGTCGACACCCGCTTCGACCTCGCCGACACGGCGAGCGGCGAGCGCCAGTATGGCGAGGGCCACTTGCCCGGCTCGCACTACCTGCACCTCGACCGGGACCTGAGCACCACCCAGTCCGGCCGCAACGGACGCCATCCCCTGCCCGGGCGCGCGGCATTCGCCCGCACGGTCGGCGCCCTCGGCATCGCGCCCGACACGCAGGTGGTCGTGCTCGACGCGCACGGCGGCGTCTACGCGGCGCGCCTCTGGTGGATGCTGCGCTGGCTCGGCCACGAGAACGTCGCCCTCCTCGACGGCGGCCTCGCCGCCTGGCGTCGCGCCGGTGGCACGCTCACCGACATCGCGACGCCGGCGCCGGGCGGCGCGCCCTACCCCGAGCGGCCGTCGCTCGCCCCGACCGTCGATGCGAACAGCGTCGCCGCTCGCGGGCCGATCCGCGCCGTGCTCGACGCGCGCTCCGGCGAGCGATTTCGCGGCGAGGTCGAGCCGATCGACGCAGTCGCCGGCCACATCCCCGGCGCGCTCAATCGCTTCCATCGCGCCAATCTCGACGAGGGCGGCGCCTTCAAGCCCGCCGCGATGCTTCGCGACGAGTTCGCCGCCCTGCTCGCCGGCCGCGCGCCGGCCGACGTGATCCACTCGTGCGGCTCGGGCGTCACGGCCTGCCACAACCTGTTTGCGATGGAGCACGCCGGCCTGGCCGGATCCGTCCTCTATCCGGGTTCGTGGAGCGAGTGGTCGGCCGACCCGGAGCGGCCGATCGCGCGCGGCTGACAACCCCGATGACGGCGTCGCGCGCCGATGCGAAGATGGCGCCGCCCTGTTCTTCCACCCTCAGGGGAGGTGACCCGATGTTCCAGCGCATCCTCGTACCGACCGACGGATCCGAGATCAGTCAGCGCGCGACCCAGACCGCGATCGCTCTCGCCAAGCCGCTCGGCGCCGAGATCTTCACGATCTGCGTCAAGGAGCCCTTCCCCTACGGCGCCGTCGCCGAGCTTCAGCCGACGCCACCGCAGGAGTTCTTCGACGCCCAGGAGCGCACCGCGGCGCGCAACGTGCGCGCCGTGATCGAAGCCTGCGACATGGCCGGCGTCGTCAGCCACGCCAAGACGGTGGAGGGTCTCCAGGCGTGGGAGGCGATCATCGAGAACGCCCTCGAACAGCGCTGCGACCTCCTCGTCATGGGCTCGCACGGCCGCAGCGGACTGGCGTCGCTCTTCCTCGGCAGCGAGACGCAGGACGTCCTGCGCCACACGACGATCCCCGTGCTCGTCGTCCGCTGACGCGGAGCGGCTTGGTGCGGCGACGGGCGGCCCGGCCAGCCCCGACAATCGGCGCATGCCCTCTGTCGACTCTTCGCGTGCCGGCAGCGAATTGCGCTGGCCGGGACAACTGGCCTCGATCGACATCGGCTCGAACAGCTTTCGTCTCGAGATCGGCCAGATCCACGGCAGCCGCTATCGCCGCGTCGACTACCTGAAGGAGACGGTGCGCCTCGGCGCCGGGCTCGACCAGGCCGGCTACCTGAGCGAGGAGGCTGCCGAACGGGGCCTCGCCTGCCTGGGCCGCTTCGCGCGCCGGCTCGACGGCTTCGCGTCGTCGCAGGTGCGGGCGGTGGCGACGCAGACGCTGCGCGAGGCGAAGAACCGCGACGCGTTCCTGCTGCGCGCCCAGACCGTGCTCGGCCATGCCATCGAGATCATCTCCGGTCGCGAGGAAGCGCGCCTGATCTTCTCCGGTGTCGCCCGGCTGCAGCCGTCGACCGTGCCGAGGCTGGTCGTCGACATCGGTGGCCGGTCGACCGAAATGATCGTCGGCCGCGGTACGCGGCCCAGCCAGGCCGAGTCGTTCCAGGTCGGCAGCGTGAGCCTGTCGATGAAGTATTTTCCCGAGGGACGCTTCAGCGAGCGGGCGTTCCGCGAAGCGCAGATCGCGGCCGGTGCCGAGCTGGAAGAGGCGCTCGAACCGTTCGCGCCGCGCCACTGGAAGGAAGCGCTCGGCTCCTCCGGCACGGTCGGCGCCGTGTCGAGCGTTCTCGCCGCCAACGACGTCAGCGATGGCCGCATCACGCCGGCGGGCCTGCGCTGGCTGATGGAGCGCTGCCTCGAGGCCGGCAGCATGGACAGCCTCGCGCTCGCCGGCCTGAAGGACGAGCGCCGCGCCGTCATCGGCGGGGGCCTCTCGATCCTCTACACGCTCGCGACCCACTTCGGCATCGACGAGCTCAGGCCGGCACGCGGTGCGCTGCGCCAGGGCGTGATCTTCGACCTCGCTGCGCGCCAGGCGGCCGAGCGGCGCGCCGGCGGCGAAGACCTGCGCGAGGCGTCGGTGCGCGACCTCCAGGAGCGCTTCTCCGTCGACATCGTCCAGGCCGGCAGGGTCGCGAGCCTGGCCACGGCATGGCAGGCCGGCGTGCACCCGCAGGCGAGCGGCGAGGCCAGGCGCGAGCTCGGCTGGGCGGCGCAGCTGCACGAGACCGGTATGACGATCTCGCACCATGACCATCACCGGCACAGCGCCTACCTGCTCGCCCACGTCGACGCGCCGGGCTTCTCGCAAAGCCAGCTGCGCCGGATCGGCGAGCTCGTGCTCGGCCAGCGCGGCGGGCTGCGCAAGATGGAAACGGCGTTGCAGCTCGGCGCCTTCGCGCTCGACCTGCTGTGCCTGCGGCTCGCCGTGATCGTCTGCCACTCGCGCGACGACGTCGATCCCGACCTGCTGACGCTTCGCCTCGACGCCGGACAGCCGATCGTCGCGCTCGCACCCGCCTGGGGCGAGGCGCATCCGCGCGCGCTCCACCTGCTGCGGGCCGAGATCGATGCCTGGGCGCGCACGGGAGTGCTCGCGCCCCGGCTGCTCGTCGCCTAGCGCCGGCGCCGTCGGCGCGAGACAGCGCCGCTCAGAGGCAGTCCGGCGACTGCACCGCCTGCAGCACGACCTCGCCGCCGTCGACGCGGGCGCGGCGGCGCAGCCACCACACCGCCGCCTTCTTCACCGTCCAGGGCAGCGGCTGGCCCGTGAGAAGCATCGAGGCGACGAGGCCGAGGGTCGGCTGGTGGCCGACGATCAGCACCGGCGTCGACGCGTCCGGCCAGCCGGCGGCGGCAATCACGTCGGCGACAGTCGCGCCCGGGCCGAGGGTCGCGACGGTGCGGTCCTCGCGCCCGAGCGCCTTCGCGGTCTGCTGGCAGCGAAGCGCCGGGCTGACGAGAATTCGAGTCGAGTGCGGGAGATGGCGGTTCAGCCACTCAGCCATGCCGGCGGCCTGGCGCTCGCCGCGCGAGGTGAGCGCCCGTTCGAGGTCGCCCCCGGCGCTTCGCGCTTCCTGGGCGTCGGCGTGGCGCCAGAGGATCAGGTCCATGGGCCTCGTCGCGATCCGGTCACTGCCCGTCGTAGCGGCGCATCAGCGCTTCCTGCGCCGACGCACCGTTCCGGCCGGCGACGCGGTAGCTGCCG
>JBDTJD010000156.1:0-9232 GCA_039935975.1 Caldimonas sp. | reverse complement strand
GCCGCCAAGAACGGCGTCAACACCGTCCACATCATCGACGGCCGCGTGCCGCACGCGATGCTGCTCGAGATCCTCACCGAGCAGGCCTACGGAACGATGATCCGCTCCCGGTGAAGAAGCCGCCGGTCTGGCTGTTCGACCTCGACAACACGCTGCACGACGCGAGCCACGCCGCCTTCGGCGAGATGCACGTCGCGATCGGCGACTATGTCGCCGACTTCGTCGGCGTCACCGGCGACGAGGCGCAGCGGTTGCGTGAGAAGTACTGGCTGCGCTACGGCGCGACCCTGCTCGGGCTGGTCCGACATCACGGCGTGCGCGCGGCCCACTTCCTGGCCGAGACGCATCGCATGCCCGGCCTCGAGGCGCGCCTGCGCACGAGCGCGCACGATCGCGCCGCGCTCGGCCGATTGCCCGGCCGCAAGATCATCGTCACCAACGCGCCGCGCGACTACGCCCTGCGAGTGCTGCGCACGCTGCGCCTGCTGCGCCATTTCGATGCCGTCGTCACGATCGAGGACATGACGATGTTCGGCCATCTGCGCCCCAAGCCCGATGCGCGCATGTTCCGCCGACTCGCCGCCCGTCTCAAGGTCGCGCCGAGCCGCTGCGTGCTGGTCGAGGACACGCTGGTTCACCTGAAGGCGGCGCGCTCGGTGGGCATGCGAACGGTCTGGATGCAGCGCTACCTCGGCGGTCGCTTTCGCGGCACCTTGCGCGACGGCGTCAACGCCGGCGCAGCTTCGTCGACTTCCGCACGCGTCGCCGCGTCGAGGCCACCGTACCTCTATGCCAAAATCGGCGCGCTCCGGCACCTGGCTCCTCGTCGATGACACACGCCTCCGATCCGCCCGCCGGTGTCTCCTCCGATGCCGAGGATCGCCCAGTCGATGCGGATCTGCCGCTCGCGGGCCTCGCGATCGTGCCCGGCGCGCAGGCGGCGATCGTCGAAAAGGCCGCAGCGAGGAAGCGTCCGCGTCCCGGCGAGCGGCGCGTGCAGATCCTCGAGACCCTCGCGACCATGCTCCAGGAGCCCGGTGCCGAGCGCGTCACGACCGCGGGGCTCGCCGCCAAGCTCGAGGTCTCCGAAGCGGCGCTCTACCGCCACTTCGCGAGCAAGGCGCAGATGTTCGAGGGCCTGATCGAGTTCATCGAGCAGAGCGTCTTCACGCTCGTCAACCAGATCGTCGAGCGCGAGAGCGAAGGCGGTGTGCAGGTGCAGCGCGTGCTCGCCGTGCTGCTCCAGTTCGGCGAGAAGAATCCCGGCATGACGAGAGTGATGGTCGGCGATGCGCTGGTGTTCGAGAACGACCGTCTGGTGACGCGCATGAACCAGTTCTTCGAGCGCATCGAGTCGCAGCTGCGCCAGAGCCTGCGTCGCCACGCCGAGAGCGTGGGCTCGGCGACACCGACCGTCGACGCCAATGCGCAGGCCTCGGTGCTCACCGCCTTCGCCGTCGGCCGGCTGCAGCGCTTCGCGCGCTCAGGCTTTCGCAAGAGCCCGACCGAGCACCTCGACGTCGCCTTGCGCCTGTTCGCCTCGTAGCGAAAGGCCCGCGACGTGACGACGATCCTTGCCGGCGGCCAGCCGGTCACGCTGCTGCCCGAGAAGGCCGCGTTCCTCGCCGCGAGCCGGACCCTGCTCGTCGCCGATGCGCACATCGGCAAGGCCGTGACGTTCCGTGCCCTCGGCGTGCCGGTGCCGCACGGCACGACGAGCCAGACGCTGGCTGCGCTGTCGACGCTGGTCGCGACCTGGCGGGCGCGGCGCATCGTCTTCCTCGGCGACTTCCTTCATTCTGCGCATGCGCACGCGCCGGCCACGATCGGCGCGCTCGCGCGCTGGCGGCGCGAACAGGCCGCGCTCGAGCTTGTCCTGGTGCGCGGCAACCACGACGACCGCGCCGGCGATCCGCCATCGCACCTGGGCATGCGCGTCGTCGACGAGCCCTTCGCGTGCGATGGCCTCGCGCTCTGCCATCACCCCCGGCCGAGAAGCGGCGCTTACGTGCTCGCCGGCCACATTCATCCCTGCGTGAGCCTGGGCGGCCGCTCCTTCGATCACCTGCGACTGCCGTGCTTCTGGTTCGGCGACGGCGTCGGCGTGCTGCCGGCGTTCGGCGCGTTCACCGGCATGCATCCGATCCGCGCCGCAGCCGGCGACCGCGTCTTTCCGGTCGCCGACGGCGCCGTCGCGGCGATGCCGCCCCGTTTCGCGATCGCGCCCGACGATCGTCGGGCCGCCTGACATGGCATTCGATCCGGCGCTGGTCGAGCACCTGGTCGCCCGGGTCGAGGCGCTCGTCGGCCGACTCGAAGCCGTCCTGCCGCATCCACTCGCACCTCCCGACTGGCAGGCCTCGACTGCGTTTCGCTACCGAAAGCGGGCCGGCGCCGGCCAGCTCGAGCCGGTGCGTCACGTCGCTGCCATCCGGCTCGACCGGCTCGTCGAGGTCGACGCGCAGAAGGAGCGGCTCTTGCGCAACACCGAGCAGTTCGTCGCCGGCAAGAGCGCGAACAACGTGCTCCTCACCGGCTCGCGCGGCACGGGCAAGAGCTCGCTCATCAAGGCGTGCCTCAACGAGTTCGCGCCGCGCGGCCTGCGTCTGATCGAAGTCGACAAGAGCGACCTCGTCGACCTGCCCGACATCGTCGATCTGGTCTCCGAACGGCCCGAGCGCTTCGTCGTGTTCTGCGACGACCTGAGCTTCGACGAGGGCGAGCCAGGCTACAAGGCGCTCAAGTCGATCCTCGACGGCTCGGTGTCGGAAAGCTCGGACAACGTGCTGATCTATGCGACCAGCAACCGGCGCCACCTGTTGCCCGAGTACATGAAGGAAAACCTCAGCTACACCCACACCGACGACGGCGAGGTCCACCCGGGCGAGGTCGTCGAAGAAAAGATCTCGCTCTCCGAGCGCTTCGGCCTCTGGGTGAGCTTTTATCCGTTCACGCAGGACGAGTACCTTGCGATTGTCGCCGCGTGGCTGGCGGGCTTTGGCGTCGGTGCCGAGGCGATCGCGGCGGCGCGCCAGGAGTCGCTCGTCTGGGCGCTCGAGCGCGGCTCGCGCTCGGGGCGCGTGGCCTTCCAGTTCGCGAAGGACTACGCCGGGCGGCACGCTTGAGCGACGAGGTCGTCGATGTCGCCGTCGGCGTGCTGATCGATGGCGCGGGGCGCTTCCTGCTGACGTCGCGACCCGAAGGCAAGGTCTACGCCGGCTGGTGGGAGTTTCCGGGCGGCAAGCTCGAAGAGGGCGAGTCGGTCGTCGAGGCGCTGGCGCGCGAGCTGCACGAGGAGTTGGGCATCGCGGTCGACGACGTCCGGCCCTGGAACGTCACGCGCATGGACTACGCGCATGCCCGCGTGCGACTCCACTTCTGCAAGGTGATGGCATGGCGAGGCGATTTCCAGATGCGCGAGCGCCAGCAGATGGCGTGGCAGACGCTGCCCGTCACGGTCGGCCCGGTGCTGCCGGGAACGCTACCCGTGCTCGACTGGTTCGCTGCCGAGCAGGGCTTCGCCGGTGCAACCGTCGCGCACGCCGAGGGCATCGGTACACTGAAGCAATGAGCTGGCTCGACGAGGTGAAATGGGACGCGAACGGGCTCGTGCCGGCGATCGCGCAGGAAGCGGGCAGCAACGACGTCCTGATGTTCGCGTTCATGAACCGCGAGGCACTCGCGAAGACCGCCGAGCTCGGCGAAGCGGTCTACTGGAGCCGCTCGCGCGAGCGGCTCTGGCGAAAGGGCGAGGAGAGCGGCCACGTCCAGAAGGTGAAAGAGCTGCGGCTCGACTGCGACAACGACGTCGTCCTGCTCAAGGTCGAGCAACTCGGACACGGCGCCAGCGAGCCGTCGATCGCCTGCCACACCGGCCGGCACTCATGCTTTTTCCAGATCTATCGGGACGGCGCCTGGCAAACGGTCGACCCGGTCTTGAAAGATCCCGAACGCATCTACAGATAGGGCCCGCCATGAACGATCGGCCCGCATCGACCACCGACACGCTGACTCGCCTCGCCGAAGTCGTCGCGAGCCGGCGCGCGGGCGATCCGGCGAAGAGCTACGTCGCCCGCCTCGTCGCCAAGGGCCCGGACGCGGTGCTGAAGAAGATCGGCGAGGAAGCCACCGAGGTCGTGATGGCCTGCAAGGACGGCGACCGCGGGCGCATCGTCGGCGAGGTCGCCGACCTGTGGTTCCACACCCTGATCGCGCTCGGCGAGCACGGCCTCGCGCCGGCCGACGTGATCGCCGAGCTGGAGCGCCGCGAAGGCCAGTCGGGCCTCGAGGAATTCGCGGCGCGCAAGATGACATCGAGAGACATTTCGGAAAAGAAGGACGACGCATGAACGACGTGATCGACATCCCCGACTCGCAGCAGCAGCTGAAGACGATCGGCCACCTCAGCTATTTCCTGCACGCGATCGTCGCCATCGGCGCGGTGCTGCCTGGCATCCAGGCCAGCGTCCTGCTGCTCCTGATCGCCTTCTTCATCGACCTGTTCAAGCGCGATCAGGCGCGCGGCACCTGGCAGGAGTCGCACTTCAGCTGGCGCATCCGCAGCGTCCTCTGGGCGGGCGGCCTCTACCTGGTCACTGCGCCGCTCTGGTTCCTGTTCATCCTGCCGGGCTGGATCGCCTGGGGAATCATCTCGATCTGGTTCCTCTACCGCGTGATCCGCGGCTGGCTGAACCTGTCGTCGAACACGCCGATGCCGGCCTGAGCGCGATGCACCGCGATCCGCACTGCATCTTCTGCAAGATCGTCGCCGGCGAGATTCCGGCAAAGAAGGCCTATGAGGACGAAGACATCCTCGCCTTCCACGACATCGCGCCCTGGGCGCCGGTGCATGTGCTCGTGATTCCCAAGGCGCACATCGCGAGCTTCTACGACGTCGCCGAATCCGACACGGCCACCGTCGGTCGCATCTTCGCGCTCGCGCCCCGGCTGATGCGCGAGCTCGGCGTGAACAACGGCTTTCGTACGCTCGTCAACACCGGCGACGACGGCCGGCAGGAGGTGCCCCACCTCCACGTTCACGTCATGGGCGGGCCGCGTCCGTGGGCGAAGGGCTGACCTAGAATCACGATCAAGTCTGCATCCGGAGAACCATCATGGGTTCGTTCAGCGTCTGGCACTGGTTGATCGTCCTGCTCATCGTCGTCCTGATCTTCGGCACGAAGAAGCTGAAGAACATGGGCAGCGACCTCGGCGGCGCCGTCAAGGGCTTCAAGGACGGCGTGCGCGACGGCACCGCCTCGCCCGCCGATCCGGCAGCGCCGACCCAGCAGGTCGGCACGTCGCGCACGATCGACCCGAGCACGGTCGATGTCGACGCGAAGACGAGGAGCTGACGCCTTCGTCGTCGCGAGCGCGCGATGATCGATTTCGGCTTCGACAAGATCGCGCTCATCGGTGCGGTGGCGCTGATCGTCATCGGGCCCGAGAAGCTGCCCCGTGTCGCGCGCACGGTCGGTGCGCTTGTCGGCAAGGCGCAGCGCTATGTCGCCGACGTCAAGGCCGAAGTGAACCGCTCGATCGAGCTCGACGAGCTCAAGAAGATGAAGACCGAGTTCGAGGACGCGGCGCGAAACGTCGAGCGCTCGGTGTCAAGCGAGATCCAGCAGACCACGAGCGACCTCAATGCGGCCTGGGAGCCGTCGTCCGCCGATTCGACCTCGGGTGGCTCGCCCTACATGACCGCATCGCTGCCGCAGTACCGGCACCCGAAGAAGAACTGGCGCCTCAAGCGCGGTGCGATGCCGCAGTGGTACAAGCAGAAGAACGGCGTTCGCGCCCGGGCGCAGTCGGGCGCGGCGCGGGTCGCGCGCTTCCGGCCGCCGAGAACTTCGGCCTGATCCGGATGGCGATTTCCCGAGGCCGCTGTCGAGCAGCGCCGCCGGGTCGCGCCGGCTCGGCTCGGCCCCGTCGATCCAACGTCCCATGAGCACACCCGACCCCGACGAGCTCGCCGGCACCGAGCAGCCTTTCGTCTCGCACCTGATCGAGCTGCGCGACCGACTGATCCGTGCCTCGATCGCGGTCGGCGTCGCCGCCGCCGTGCTTTTCTTCTACCCCGGCCCCGGCGCGCTCTACGACCTGCTCGCCGCGCCGCTCGTCGCCCATCTGCCCGCGGGCGGGACGCTCATCGCGACCAACGTCATCTCGCCGTTCCTGGTGCCGATGAAGATCACGCTCATGGCGGCGTTCCTGATCGCCCTGCCGGTCGTGCTCTACCAGGCCTGGGCCTTCGTCGCTCCGGGCCTCTACATGCACGAGAAGAAACTCGTGCTGCCGCTCGTGGTCTCGAGCACGCTGCTCTTCTTCCTCGGCGTCGCGTTCTGCTACTTCTTCGTCTTCGGCAAGGTCTTCACCTTCATCCAGAGCTTCGCGCCCAAGAGCGTCGCGGCAATGCCGGACATCGAGGCCTATCTCAGCTTCGTGATGACGATGTTCATCGCCTTCGGCGCGGCCTTCGAGGTGCCGATCGCCGTCGTCGTGCTCGCGCGCCTCGGCATCGTGAGCATCGAGAAGCTGAAGGCATTCCGCTCGTACTTCATCGTGCTCGCTTTCATCATCGCCGCGATCCTGACGCCGCCCGACATCGTCTCGCAGCTCGCGCTCGCGATCCCGATGGTGCTGCTCTACGAGGTCGGCATCTGGGCCGCGCAGATCTTCATTCGTCACACGCAGCCTCCGGCGGCCGAAGAGTCGACCACCTCGTCGTCGTGAGCGCCGGGGCCGGCCCCGGCCTCTAGCGGTCGGCGGGCGGCGGCCGCAACGGTGGGCGCAGGCCGACCGTCACCGGAATGTCGAGCGCATTCGCGCCGCGCTGCACGGTGATGGTCGCCGTCTCCTTGGGCTTGAGCGCGGCAACGGCGTTGAGGAGCTGCGGCGTGTTGGCGATCGACGCGCCGGCGATCTTCAGGACGACGTCGCCCGGGCGCATGCCGCCCTCGCTGGCCGGGCCACTCTGGACGACGCCGGTGATGAGCACGCCCTGCTTGACCGAGAGATCGAGCGTCTTGGCGATCTCGGGCGTGAGGTCGCGCGGCTCGACGCCGATCCAGCCGCGCACGACACGGCCGTCCTTGATGAGACTTTCCATCACCTGCCTGGCGGTGCTCACCGGGATCGCGAAGCCGATGCCCAGGCTGCCGCCGCTTCGCGAATAGATCGCGGTGTTGATGCCGAGCAGGTTGCCGGCGACATCGACGAGCGCGCCTCCCGAGTTGCCGGGATTGATCGCGGCGTCGGTCTGGATGAAGTTCTCGAAGATGTTGATGCCGAGCGAGTTGCGGCCGAGCGCGCTGACGATGCCCGAGGTCACCGTCTGGCCGACGCCGAACGGGTTGCCGATGGCAAGCACGACGTCTCCGACCTCGACGTGATCGACGTCGCCGAACGAGATCACCGGCAGCTTGTCCAGGTCGATCTTCAGCACCGCAACATCGGACTCCGGGTCGGTGCCGACGATCTTCGCCTTGGCGCTGCGGCCGTCGCCCAGGAGAACCTCGACGTCGTCGGCACCGTCGATGACGTGGTTGTTGGTGAGCAGGTAGCCGTCGCTCGAGACGATCACGCCCGAGCCGAGGCCGACCTGGCGCTCCTGCGGCATCTGGCGCGCGCGGTCACCGAAGAAGAACCGGAACATCGGATCGTCGGCGCCCGGCCGCTGCACCGCACTGTGGCTGGCGGTGATGCTGACGACGGCGGGCGAGGCGCGCTTGGCGGCGGCGCTGTAGCTCGTCAGCGCCGTCCCCGAACCGATCAGCGAAATGCTCTGGACCGGTGCCGGCAGCGCGGCGACGGCGGGCGCGCTCGCGACCACGGCCGGCGCGTCGTGCTTGAGCCAGCCGGGCTTGAGCGTCGCCACGACGAAAAGAAGGGCGACGGCGACGGTGACCGTCTGCGAGAAGAGGAGCCAGGCCTTGCGCATGGAGGGGCGAAGAGTGCGCGCCATTATCGCGGCGCGGCGGCGCCGACAATGGCGCCATGACTTCCGCCGAGTCGCTGTCGATCACGCCCATTGCCCTGACCATGGGCGACGCCTGCGGCATCGGTCCCGAGATCGTTGCCGCGTTCTGCCGCACGCCGGACGCCGCGGGCTGCTTCGTCGTCGGCGACGTCGCCGTCATGCGCCGGGCCGCCGCCATCACCGGTGGCTTCCTGCCGGTGGCGCGCATCGAGTCGCCGGCTGACCTGCGCTCGCTGCCGCCGCACTGCCTGCCGGTGCTGCAGTCCGGCGGGATCGCCGACGACCTGCTTGAGGCACCGATCGGCCAGGTCGACGCCCGCGCCGGCGCGGCGGCCGCGCGCTCGATCGAGACCGCGGTCGCACTGGTGCAGCGAGGCGAGGCCGCGGCGATCGTCACGGCGCCGATCCACAAGGCGGCGCTCGCCGCGGCCGGTGTCGCGTTCCCCGGTCACACCGAGATGCTGCAGGCGCTCGCGGCCGGGGGCGGCCGGCCGCCGCCCGTTCGCATGATGCTGGCCAACGACGAGCTGCGCGTCGTCCTGGTCACGATCCACCAATCGCTGAGAAGCGCCATCGACGCCGTGACCTTCGACGCGGTGCTCGAGACGATCCGCATCGCCAGCGAGGCCGTGCGGCGCTTCGCCGTCGCGGCGCCGCGGATCGGCGTCGCCGGGCTGAACCCGCACGCTGGCGAAGACGGCCTGTTCGGCGACGAGGAGCGGCGCATCATCGGCCCGGCCGTCGCGGCGGCACGTGCCGCGGGCATCGACGCGAGCGGGCCGTTTGCGCCCGACACCGTCTTCATGCGAGCGCGCAACGCGCCCGGACACCCGGGCGAGTTCGACGTCGTCGTCGCCATGACCCACGACCACGGCCTGATCCCGGTGAAGTACCTCGGTGTGGAGCACGGCGTCAACGTCACGCTCGGCCTGCCCTTCGTGCGCACCAGCCCCGACCACGGCACGGCGTTCGACATCGCCGGCACGGGTCGCGCCGATCCGGCCAGCTTCGCGGCCGCGGTGCGCATGGCGCGCGCGCTCTCGGGCGCCTGACGGCTCAGTGCCTGGTCGGCGTGCCGAGCTCGGCGAGCTGTTTCCTGGCGCGCCGCGTCGCGCGCTCCATCAGGTAGGCACTCTCGACGGCGCGGAAGCGCCCGGTCTCGCACATCCGCGCGAGCATGCGCGAGGTCATCGAGATCGTCTCCTGGTGCTTGCCACCGCGCGTGAAGACGAAGAAGCTGCGGCCCGAGCTGAC